>NZ_CP072308.1:1800000-2047500 GCF_017726655.1 Agrobacterium tumefaciens | reverse complement strand
AAGAAGTGAATTAAGGGCATTTGGTGGATGCCTTGGCATGCACAGGCGAAGAAGGACGTGATACGCTGCGAAAAGCCGTGGGGAGCTGCGAATAAGCTTTGATCCATGGATCTCCGAATGGGGCAACCCACCTTAAATGCTTGGAAAATCCAAACCGTCTTTGACGGCTTGGGTTTCCAAGCATTGTGATAAGGTATCTAACTTTCGAATACATAGGGGTTAGAAGCGAACGCAGGGAACTGAAACATCTAAGTACCTGCAGGAAAGGACATCAACCGAGACTCCGCAAGTAGTGGCGAGCGAACGCGGACCAGGCCAGTGGCAATGATGAATAAAGCGGAACGATTTGGAAAAGTCGGCCATAGAGGGTGATAGCCCCTTACGCGTAGAACAGTCATTGTCCTTGAGTAGGGCGGGACACGTGAAATCCTGTCTGAACATGGGGAGACCACTCTCCAAGCCTAAGTACTCGTGCATGACCGATAGCGAACAAGTACCGTGAGGGAAAGGTGAAAAGCACCCCGACGAGGGGAGTGAAATAGAACCTGAAACCGGATGCCTACAAACAGTCGGAGCTCGCAAGGGTGACGGCGTACCTTTTGTATAATGGGTCAACGACTTAGTGTAACTAGCAAGCTTAAGCCGGTAGGTGTAGGCGCAGCGAAAGCGAGTCTGAATAGGGCGATTGAGTTAGTTGCATTAGACCCGAAACCGAGTGATCTAGCCATGAGCAGGCTGAAGGTTGGGTAACACCAACTGGAGGGCCGAACCCATAACTGTTGCAATAGTTCGGGATGACTTGTGGCTAGGGGTGAAAGGCCAATCAAACTCGGAAATAGCTGGTTCTCCGCGAAATCTATTTAGGTAGAGCGTCGACCGAATACCCTCGGGGGTAGAGCACTGGATGGGCTATGGGGACTCACCGTCTTACTGATCCTAACCAAACTCCGAATACCGAGGAGTACTAGTCGGCAGACACACGGCGGGTGCTAACGTCCGTCGTGAAAAGGGCAACAACCCTGACCTCCAGCTAAGGTCCCCAAGTCATGGCTAAGTGGGAAAGGATGTGAGGATCCCAAAACAACCAGGATGTTGGCTTAGAAGCAGCCATCATTTAAAGAAAGCGTAACAGCTCACTGGTCTAAATAAGGGTCTTTGCGCCGAAAATGTAACGGGGCTAAAGCCATGCACCGAAGCTGAGGATTGTAGCAACCTTTGGGTTGCCGCAGTGGTAGCGGAGCGTTCCGTAAGTCTGTGAAGGCGGACCCGTGAGGGCTGCTGGAGATATCGGAAGTGCGAATGTTGACATGAGTAACGATAAAGGGAGTGAGAGACTCCCTCGCCGAAAGACCAAGGGTTCCTGCTTAAAGTTAATCTGAGCAGGGTTAGCCGGCCCCTAAGACGAGGCGGACACGCGTAGTCGATGGGAACCACGTTAATATTCGTGGGCCTGGTGGTAGTGACGGATCTCGTGTGTTGTTCAACCTTATTGGATTGGTTGGGCGGCGAAGAGGTTCCAGGAAATAGCTCCACCGTATAGACCGTACCCGAAACCGACACAGGTGGTCAGGTAGAGTATACCAAGGCGCTTGAGAGAACTATGTTGAAGGAACTCGGCAAATTGCACGCGTAACTTCGGAAGAAGCGTGACCCTTTTGTACGCAAGTATGATGGGGTGGCACAGACCAGGGGGTAGCGACTGTTTATCAAAAACACAGGGCTCTGCGAAGTAGCAATACGACGTATAGGGTCTGACGCCTGCCCGGTGCTGGAAGGTTAAAGGGAGGGGTGCAAGCTCTGAACTGAAGCCCCAGTAAACGGCGGCCGTAACTATAACGGTCCTAAGGTAGCGAAATTCCTTGTCGGGTAAGTTCCGACCTGCACGAATGGCGTAACGACTTCCCCGCTGTCTCCAACATAGACTCAGTGAAATTGAATTCCCCGTGAAGATGCGGGGTTCCTGCGGTCAGACGGAAAGACCCCGTGCACCTTTACTATAGCTTTACACTGGCATTCGCCAAGGCATGTGTAGGATAGGTGGTAGGCTTTGAAGCATGGACGCCAGTCTGTGTGGAGCCATCCTTGAAATACCACCCTTATCTTCGTGGATGTCTAACCGCGGTCCGTTATCCGGATCCGGGACAGTGTATGGTGGGTAGTTTGACTGGGGCGGTCGCCTCCGAAAGAGTAACGGAGGCGCGCGATGGTTAGCTCAGACCGGTCGGAAATCGGTCGTCGAGTGCAATGGCATAAGCTAGCCTGACTGCGAGACTGACAAGTCGAGCAGAGACGAAAGTCGGTCATAGTGATCCGGTGGTCCCGTGTGGAAGGGCCATCGCTCAACGGATAAAAGGTACGCCGGGGATAACAGGCTGATGACCCCCAAGAGTCCATATCGACGGGGTTGTTTGGCACCTCGATGTCGACTCATCGCATCCTGGGGCTGGAGCAGGTCCCAAGGGTATGGCTGTTCGCCATTTAAAGCGGTACGTGAGTTGGGTTCAGAACGTCGTGAGACAGTTCGGTCCCTATCTGCCGTGGGTGTAGGAATATTGACAGGATCTGTCCCTAGTACGAGAGGACCGGGATGGACGTATCTCTGGTGGATCTGTTGTCCTGCCAAGGGCATAGCAGAGTAGCTATATACGGAATGGATAACCGCTGAAGGCATCTAAGCGGGAAACCAACCTGAAAACGAGTGTTCCCTATCAGAGCCGTGGAAGACGACCACGTTGATAGGACGGGTGTGGAAGCACAGCAATGTGTGAAGCTTACCGTTACTAATAGCTCGATCGACTTCTTCGTTCCCATTGTTCATGCTCATCGAAGATGAGCATCATCTGATCTGTCTTCACGCTGTCGCGGCCCCTGGCCGCTTCGCTGCAGACGGCGCGCCGTCAGGGTATTTTGCCAAGGCAAAAACCAGAGGCGACGGACTAGCGTCCTGTATCGGTGCCACGCTCGATCTCGAGCAACGGTGGAATACGGATCGGTCACAGAAAGACGTGTAAATTAAAACGAAGCGCAAGCTTCCCAGCTTCTCGAAAACAACTTTCGTTGTTGCGTTTTGCCGACCTGGTGGTTATCGCGGGGCGGCTGCACCCGTTCCCATTCCGAACACGGCCGTGAAACGCCCCAGCGCCAATGGTACTTCGTCTCAAGACGCGGGAGAGTAGGTCGCTGCCAGGTCTGCAAAACGCAACACAAAATCTTCTCAAATCACCAAAATGGGCCAATGCCCAAATCAAAAAGGCCGCTCAAGCGGCCTTTGTGCTATAACAGGCACAAATGATAATGCGTCCCTTACAGGAGATAAATTGCTGTGCAATTTACTCCGAAAGAAATCCGTCGTCGCTAAAGCAACGACGTAGACGCGACATTCGGCTTTGCCGAATGCGCTGGTAACGCGGGGTGGAGCAGCCCGGTAGCTCGTCAGGCTCATAACCTGAAGGCCGCAGGTTCAAATCCTGCCCCCGCAACCAAATCAAAAAACACCCGTAGCTCAATGCTGCGGGTGTTTTGCGTTCGGGCATCAACGTAAATGCAAGCTCCAAAAATGAAGCGCCACGCATTGCAATAAGCGCCAAAAACCGGAAGATGCGACGTCCTTGAACCGCGGAAAAAGACGTGAAAGCTGAGCCATTACACATCCTCAAGACCGTCTATGGTTATGATGCATTTCGCGGACGGCAGGCAGAGATCATCGAGCATGTGATGGCGGGGAACAACGCCTTCGTGTTGATGCCAACAGGCGGCGGAAAATCGCTTTGCTATCAGATTCCGGCACTGGCGCGCGATGGTATGGGCCTGATCGTATCGCCCCTCATCGCGCTGATGGTCGATCAGGTAGCGGCTTTGCGCCAAGCGGGCATCAGAGCGGAGGCGCTCAACTCGGATCTTTCGTGGGAAGAGCGTCGGGATCTGTGGCGCGCGATGCGGGCCGGAGAGATCGATATTCTCTACGCCGCCCCCGAAACGCTTCTCAAACCAGATGTTCTTGACGCGCTACAGGGCATTGATCTGTCGTTGATTGCCGTCGATGAGGCGCATTGCCTGTCGCAATGGGGTCACGATTTTCGCCCTCCCTATCGCCAGCTTGATACCTTGATCGAACGTTTTCCGAACGTGCCGAGAATGGCGCTCACCGCGACGGCTGACGAGCCCACACGGATGGAAATTCTCGGCCATCTCAGGATTGATGAAGGTGATGCCTTCATTGCTGGGTTTAATCGTCCGAATATTCGTTACGCGATCATGGAGAAGGATAATCCCCGGGCGCAGCTCAGACGCTTCTTGGCAGGCCGGGACAATGAAAGCGGCATCGTCTATTGCCTGTCGAAGCGCAAGGTCGACGAGACCGCGGCGTGGCTCTGCCAAGAGGGGCGCGATGCGCTGCCCTATCATGCCGGTATGGACAAAGCGGCCCGTGAGGAGAACCAGACCCGTTTCCAGCACGGGGAAGCCATTATCATCGTTGCGACCGTCGCCTTTGGCATGGGCATCGACAAACCGGATGTACGCTTCGTGGTGCATATCGATTTGCCCGGCAGTATCGAAGCCTATTATCAGGAAACGGGGCGCGCCGGTCGTGATGGCCTGCCGTCTGACGTGCTGATGCTCTATGGTTACGAAGATATTGCCCTGCGTAATCGCTTCATCGAAGAGTCGGATGCCACAGACCAGCGGAAGCATATGGAACGCCAGAAGCTGGATGCGCTGCTTGGTCTCGCGGAAACCGCGGGTTGCCGGAGGCAGGTTCTGCTTTCCTATTTTGGCGATCGGTGCGAGCCCTGCGGCAATTGCGATACGTGTGCGGCACCGCCCGATCTGTTCGATGGGGCCGTCGCCGCGCAGAAGCTCCTTTCCTGTATCTACCGTACAGGAGAACGTTTCGGACAGGCCTATGTCATCAGCGTATTGCTGGGCGCGCAGGATGAGCGGATTTCCCGGTTGGGGCACGATCGCATCAGCACGTACGGGATCGGCAAGGAACACGATAATCGGACCTGGCGCGCGATCTTGCGCCAGCTGGTGGCAATGCGCTTGATTGAGGTCGACCTTTCCGGCCATGGTGGCCTCTCTATTTCTGAGGAGGGACGACGCTTCCTGCGGGAAAAACCCGCATTGATGCTGAGGGTACCGAGCGCTCCGCGATCCGGCCGGCAGCAGGCAAGCCGCCATGCGGTGTCGACGATCTTGCCTGACGCCGACCGGGGTCTGTTCGAGGCTTTGCGGGCGAAGCGCATGGAAATTGCGCGTGCGCAGAACGTTCCGCCCTACGTCATTTTCCACGACAGGACTTTGCTGGAATTGGCGACAGCGAAACCGCAGACCGCAAGGGCTATGGCTGGCATCGCCGGCGTCGGAGAGACCAAGCTCGAGCGCTACGGCGATGCCTTTCTGACGGCGATCATACAGCACGCTGCTACCGGGTGAGACGTTCCGCCGGAAACTGATAGCCGGACAAGGAAGTCGGTCCGGCAGAAGCAGCGGTCAACCCGTCGTATCCTTGAAGAGCACATTCTGATCAATGAGGTATCGAGAGAAAAGCGGCAGACTGGCGCCGCCGATCGCTCTCGCCTGGCTGCCGACCGCACCCTCGACGATTTCGGGCATCGTGACGCCCTGTAGATCGTGATGTTTCAGAGCGGCCTGGGTGGCGGCGACAATGCGCGCCCTCACCCAATCCGGAAAGCCGCCATCGATGATGACGCTGGAGAAATCGATAATGGAGGCCGCCGCGATAACAGCCTGAGCCAGTGCGGCAGCCGTCTTCCTGATCCAACTCTCAAGAGGTTCGCCGAAATCGATCCACTCATCCGGCGAGAACCAAAGCGGCCGCGGATCGATGCCTCTTTCCCGTAACATGTTCTCCAGAACGAAGATCGACGCGATTTTCAGGAGCTGGACGGTATTACCATCCTGACCCTGGACGGGCAGCGGGCCGATTGCGCCAGCGGTTCCAGTCTTTCCGGAAAAAAGCGCCGAGTTCAGGACGACACCGCCACCGATAAAGGAGCCGATGAAGACGTAAAGAAAATCCGGATAATTCTGGCCAGCGCCAAAAACCAGCTCGGCACCGCAGGCACTCGTGGCATCGTTTTGCAGGAAGACTGGATAGCTGACGCCTTCGGCAATCTGCGATCTTATATCGACGCCGCGCCACCGCTCCATCTCAATTGGCGGCGCACCCACTTCCTGAGCCCAATTCCAAAGTTCAAATGGGGCGGCGATACCAACGCCCGCGATTCTCTCCCGTTCGAGCGGTGACAGTTGCGATTCAAGCTCAGCGATTCCGTCGATGACGAAGGGCAATATCCATTCCGGCAGGGGGTAGGGGTAGGTCCTGCGCAGCTTGAGCCTTATCCGGCCAACGAAGTCCATGAGGACAAGATCGACGCTGCGCCGACCGATCTTCACACCAAACGAAAACACGGCATCCGGGTTGAGCCGCATCGGCGTCGAAGGCTGCCCGACTTTACCGCGCAGGCGCTCACCACGAATAAGAAGGCCGTCCTTCTCAAGCGAACGCATGATGACCGAGACCGTTTGCGCCGACAGCCCGCAAAGTCTTGCAATATCGGCTTTCGACAGCGCGCCATGGCGGCGGACCAGAGACAGCACCAGCCGCTCATTATAAGCGCGCACGCCAACCTGATTGGCACCGCCGCTAATATCCATGGGGGTCGGCGGCGCTGGCGGCGCCGTCTCAACAGAGTGTCTCATATGTCATCCTCCCGCCCGCACTATCTGTCGCGACCGATAGATCAGGCTTTATGGCAATCTTGCTATCGCAAACGTTAACCGACGTAGCGATTGTCCTCCTTGCCGCTGACAGAATGCCATACGGAATTAATAATTCAATCGGATTTATTTATTGACAGCCGGTTCCTTTGGTGGTTCCATCTGCGTCAACGGTCGTCGATCTCGGAGGAGATCGGGATCGTCGGGTAACCGTAAAGGTACTCAAATATCCATTGGGAGGATCTCATGAAGACCACTGTTTCCGCTCTTCTGGGCGCGCTTGCGCTTGGCGTTTCTTTCGCTTCCGCTGCGTCTGCCGCCGACACATCCGTTTGCCTCATCACCAAGACCGATACCAACCCCTTCTTCGTCAAGATGAAGGAAGGCGCCACCGCCAAGGCAAAGGAACTGGGCGTTACGCTGAAGGCCTATGCCGGTAAGATCGATGGCGATTCCGAAAGCCAGGTGGCAGCGATCGAAACGTGCATTGCCGACGGCGCCAAGGGTATCCTGATTACCGCTTCGGACACCAAGGGCATCGTACCTGCCGTGCAGAAGGCACGGGATGCCGGGCTTCTGGTGATCGCGCTCGATACGCCGCTTGAACCCGTCGATGCCGCCGATTCCACCTTCGCAACCGACAATCTGCTGGCTGGCGAATTGATCGGCAAATGGGCAGCTGGCACGCTTGGCGACAAGGCCAAGGATGCAAAGATCGCATTCCTCAACCTCACCCCCTCCCAGCCAACGGTCGACGTGCTTCGCAACCAGGGCTTCATGAAGGGCTTCGGCATCGACGTGAAGGACATCAACAAGATCGGCGATGAGAACGATCCCCGCATCGTCGGCCATGATGTCACCAACGGTAACGAAGAAGGTGGCCGTGCAGCGATGGAGAATCTGCTGCAGAAAGATCCGACCATCAACGTTGTCCACACCATCAACGAACCGGCAGCTGCCGGCGCCTACGAAGCGCTGAAGGCAGTCGGTCGCGAAAAGGATGTTCTGATCGTCTCGGTCGACGGCGGTTGCCCGGGCGTGAAGAATGTAGCCGAAGGCGTGATCGGTGCGACGTCGCAGCAATATCCGCTCGCCATGGCGGCACTGGGCGTCGAGGCGGTCAAGAAGTTTGCCGACACCGGTGAAAAGCCAAAGCCGACAGCTGGCAAGACCTTCTTCGACACGGGCGTGACGCTGGTGACGGACAAGCCGGTGAAGGGTCTCGACTCGATCGATACCAAGGAAGGCCTCAAGAAGTGCTGGGGCTGATGCCTCGCATCTGACGCAGGCGGGGGCTTTTTGCCCCCGCTTTCAGCCTCAAGTGAATGAGGCGTGATCCAGATGAGTGGACGCAGGGCGCGCCCCTGGGTCGACGGAGTCCGCTTCTCAACAGTTTGAATCGGCACAAGGCCCGCTGCAGAACGGTTATGGTTCCAGGGCAAATGTGATGAAGCGATCGGGAGGAAAATCCATGAGCGATCAGCCAGTGCGGACCCAACCGCATAATGAATTTGAAAATGTGCTGTCCGGAAGCTCGACCCAGGTCGCCGCTTTCGATACGCACGACAAGAGCCTGCTCGAAAAATTCCAGCATTTTCTGCACTCCAGTCCTGCAGCTGTCCCGCTGATTGTTCTGGTGCTGTCGCTGATAGTGTTCGGCATCACACTCGGCGGCAAATTTTTCTCTGCCTTTTCGCTGACGCTCATTCTTCAGCAGGTGGCCATTGTCGGTATCGTCGGTGCGGCGCAGTCGCTCGTCATCCTGACTGCCGGCATCGATCTGTCCGTCGGCGCCATCATGGTACTGTCTTCGGTCATCATGGGGCAATTCACCTTCCGCTACGGCTTGCCGGCGGAACTCTCCATTCTCTGCGGACTGGCAGTTGGCGCATTTTGCGGCTTCGTCAACGGCATCCTCGTGTCGCGCATGCGATTGCCGCCCTTCATCGTGACGCTCGGCATGTGGCAGATCGTTCTTGCCACCAACTTCCTTTACTCTGCGAATGAAACCATCCGCGCCCAAGATATTGCGCAGCAGGCACCCATCCTCCAGTTTTTCGGCAATAACCTGCGCCTCGGCAGTGCCGTCTTTACCTACGGCGTCATCGCCATGGTGCTGCTCGTTGCCCTCCTCTGGTATGTGCTGAACCGCACCGCCTGGGGCCGCCACCTCTACGCTGTTGGTGACGATCCGGATGCGGCCGAGCTTGCCGGTGTCAACGTCAAGCGCATGCTGACGACGGTTTATACGCTTTCGGGGCTCATCTGCGCCTTCGCAGGCTGGGCATTGATCGGCCGCATCGGCTCGGTATCGCCAACGGCCGGACAGTTCGCCAATATCGAATCCATCACCGCTGTCGTGATTGGCGGCCTCTCGCTCTTCGGCGGTCGCGGCTCGATCATGGGCATGCTGTTTGGCGCGCTGATTGTCGGCGTTTTCTCGCTCGGCTTGAGACTGATTGGTACGGACCCGCAATGGACCTATCTGTTGATCGGTGTCCTCATCATCCTGGCTGTTGCAATCGACCAGTGGATCAGAAAGGTAGCAGGCTGATGGCACGCGAACCCATTCTCACGGCACGCAATCTCGTCAAGCGATACGGACGCGTGACCGCACTCGACAATGCCGATTTCGATCTCTATCCCGGTGAAATTCTCGCCGTCATCGGTGATAACGGCGCTGGCAAATCCTCGCTCATCAAGGCAATCTCGGGCGCGGTGACGCCCGACGAAGGGGAGATCAGGCTCGAAGGCAAGCCGGTGCAGTTCCGCTCACCGATCGAAGCGCGAAGGGCCGGTATCGAAACCGTCTACCAGAACCTCGCACTCTCACCAGCCCTGTCGATCGCCGACAACATGTTCCTGGGCCGCGAAATCCGCAAGCCCGGCATAGCCGGCAGCCTTTTTCGTGCCCTCGACCGGCCGGCCATGGAAAAGTTCGCGCGGGACAAGCTCTCCGAACTTGGATTGATGACTATCCAGAACATCAATCAGGCGGTGGAAACGCTCTCCGGCGGCCAGCGGCAGGGTGTAGCCGTAGCACGCGCAGCCGCTTTCGGCTCGAAGGTGGTGATTCTTGACGAGCCGACAGCCGCTCTTGGCGTCAAGGAAAGCCGGCGCGTCCTTGAGCTCATCCTCGACGTCCGCGCCCGTGGATTGCCGATCGTTCTGATTTCGCACAACATGCCGCATGTGTTCGAGGTGGCGGATCGCATTCATATCCATCGGTTGGGCAAGCGCCTCTGCGTCATCAATCCGAAGGATTATTCGATGTCCGACGCAGTCGCCTTCATGACCGGCGCCAAGGAAGCGCCGAAGGAAACGCTCGCCGCATGACGTTGAAGCTCGTAACGATCGTTGAAGACGTTCTTCGACGGGCAAAGGGCCAATCCCGTTTCATCGTTGCCATTGCCGGCCCCCCAGGGGCCGGCAAATCCACGCTGGCGGATGCCCTGTGTGATGCTCTCATCGCACGTGGCGAAACGGCCGCCGTGCTGCCCATGGACGGCTTCCATATGGATAATGGCATCCTTGAAGAGCGGGGGCTTTTGCCGCGGAAGGGTGCGCCGGAAACATTCGATGTCCGTGGCTTTCTGGATATCGTCTCTGCCGTTCGCCAGGGCGGGCAGGAAGTGCTGGTGCCGGTTTTCGATCGTTCCCGAGAAATCGCCATCGCCTCTGCCCGTGCCATCGCGCCTCAAACGCGCTTTATCCTGGCTGAGGGCAATTATCTACTGCTCAACGAAGCGCCCTGGACAAGGCTATCCGACCATTTTGATTTGAGTGTCTTTGTAGGACCTTCCGTGACCGTTCTGGAACAGAGACTGCGTGACAGATGGCTGGGCTTTGGCCTCGATGCGGCTCAGATTCATGCCAAACTTTTCGAGAACGATCTTCCGAATGGAAAACGGGTGATTGAAAACGCCCGCCCGGCCGATATCCACATCGACATCTGGGGATAGATCGACGTTCCCCGAACATGACGTGTTCCGCGCCGTTCAGCGGCTGTCACTCTGCGATGAATCTTTTTGATCCCCAGGGGCCAGCTTTCGCGTCGTCTACTGGTTGACGGCAGGATTTCCTCATATACTATATCTAGTGTTCAAGGTTCTTCCGATTCGCAAGGGTTGGGAGCTAAGACGGGAATTCGGTGCGTCACGCCATTGAGGCGGAACTAGGCCGAAACTGCCCCCGCAACTGTAAGCGGCGAGCATCGTTCCGATTTGAGTCACTGGGGCTGAGAGCTTCGGGAAGGCCGGAATGAATGTTGTGACCCGCAAGTCAGGAGACCTGCCTTGAGCGCAAACGTCCACGGGCGGGGTGTCCGGAGGAAGGTGTATCGCGCAAATGACTTGCGTGCGCCCTTTTCTGCCCCCTCCATAACAAGCTTCGGGGTGAAGTCATGCCAGTGCATATTTTTAAGTTGCTACGCTCCTCAGCGTAGGGAGCGACTTCTGTTGCTTGAAGCGTGCCCGAAAATCAATCTGTTTTCATTCGGATCGCACGAACTCTCAAACACCAAGCATCACCTGAATGACAGAACCATCACCGTCCGGTTGCGATTGCAATCGGCAACGCTTTGCCGTGTCCAAAATTGGCTTCGAGAGGGAAATTATGACCGTCACCGTTTACAGTAAACCCGCCTGCGTCCAATGCACCGCCACTTATCGAGCGCTCGACCGTATCGGCGTTCCCTATGAGATTATCGACATTTCCGAAGATGCGGATGCGCTCGACCACGTCCGTGGCCTCGGCTACATGCAGGTTCCCGTAGTCGTTGCCGGCGAACGCCATTGGGCGGGTTTCCGGCCGGATATGATCGGCGCGATCAGCTGAGGCGGCGGGCGATGAGCCTGATCGTCTATTATTCCAGCCGTTCTGAAAACACTCATCGTTTCCTTCTGAAACTGGGGCGGCGATTGCTTCGCCTGCCGCTCGGCGCTGAAGAGGATGTACCGCAGGTGTCGGAACCCTATGTGCTCGTCACCCCAACCTATGGCGGCGGCGGCACCAAAGGGGCAGTGCCGAAACCCGTGATCCGGTTTTTGAACGAGCCCTCCAACCGCAACCTCATCCGCGGCGTCATTGCGGCGGGAAACACCAGTTTTGGCGCCGCCTTCGCGTCCGCCGGAGATATCGTCTCGCGCAAATGCGCCGTGCCGTTTCTCTATCGCTTTGAGCTTCTCGGAACGGAAGAAGACGTCGCCAACGTCAAACATGGATTGGACCGATTTTGGACACGCTGACCGCTAGCGCATTGCGCAATGACACCAAGCAGCCAACAGCCGCAAGCCAGAAGCCGCTTGATGCGGGCTTGGACTACCACGCACTGAACGCGATGTTGAACCTCTATGACGAGAACGGAAAAATCCAGCTCGACAAGGATCGGCTCGCTGCCCGTCAATATTTCCTCCAGCACGTAAATCAGAATACGGTGTTTTTCCATAACCTTAGGGAAAAGCTCGATTATCTGGTGACGGAAGGCTATTACGAGCAGGCGGTGCTGGACCAGTATTCCTTCAATTTCGTGCGCGATCTCTATGATGAGGCCTATGCGCGGAAGTTCCGCTTTCCGACCTTCCTCGGTGCGTTCAAATACTACACCTCCTACACGCTGAAGACCTTCGACGGAAAACGTTATCTCGAGCGTTACGAGGACCGCGTTTGCATGGTGGCGCTGGCTCTCGCGCGCGGTGACGAGCAGCTCGCCCGCGATCTGGTCGATGAGATCATTTCCGGCCGTTTTCAGCCGGCAACGCCAACATTTCTCAATGCTGGCAAGAAGAGCCGCGGTGAGCTGGTGTCGTGTTTCCTGCTGCGCGTGGAAGACAATATGGAAAGCATCGGCCGCTCCATCAATTCGGCGCTACAGCTTTCCAAGCGCGGTGGTGGCGTGGCGCTCTCCTTGACCAATATTCGCGAATTCGGCGCGCCGATCAAGCAGATCGAAAACCAGTCGTCCGGCGTTATTCCCGTCATGAAGCTGCTGGAAGACAGTTTTTCCTACGCCAACCAGCTTGGTGCGCGTCAGGGTGCCGGCGCGGTCTATCTGCACGCCCACCACCCGGATATCATGCGCTTCCTCGATACCAAGCGCGAAAATGCGGACGAGAAAATCCGCATCAAGACCCTGTCGCTCGGCGTTGTCATCCCAGACATCACCTTCGAGCTCGCCCGCAACAACGAGGAAATGTATCTGTTCTCTCCCTATGATGTGGAGCGGGTCTATGGGGTGCCCTTCACCGAAATCTCGGTGACGGAAAAGTACCACGAGATGGTCGCCGACAGCCGCATCCGAAAGAAGAAGATCAAGGCGCGCGACTTTTTCCAGGTGATCGCGGAAATCCAGTTCGAGAGCGGCTATCCCTATATCATGTTCGAAGATACGGTGAACCGGGCAAATCCGATTGCCGGTCGCATCAGCATGAGCAATCTCTGCTCGGAAATCCTGCAGGTCAGCGAAGCGAGCGCATTCAATGCCGACCTCTCCTATAGCCATATGGGCAAGGATATTTCCTGCAATCTCGGTTCGTTGAATATCGCTGCGGCAATGGATTCAGCCGATTTCGGCAAGACCATTGAAACCTCCATCAGGGCACTGACGGCGGTGTCGGACATGAGCCACATTTCCTCCGTTCCGTCTGTTGAAAAGGGCAACGACGAAAGCCATGCCATCGGACTCGGTCAGATGAACCTGCACGGTTATCTGGCGCGCGAGCGCATCTTCTATGGCTCCGAAGAAGGCATAGATTTCACCAATATCTATTTCTACACCGTGACCTATCACGCTATCCGCGCCAGCAACCGGCTGGCGATGGAGAGAGGCCAGAGCTTCAAGGGCTTCGAAAACTCCAAATATGCTTCGGGCGAATATTTCGACAAATATACCGAACGGGAATGGCTGCCGACGACGGGAAAGGTCCGTGACTTGTTCGAAAAGGCCGGCATCGCCATTCCAACGCAGGAAGACTGGAATGTCTTGAAGGGGGAGGTCATGGCATCAGGCCTCTATAACCAGAACCTTCAGGCCGTGCCACCGACAGGCTCGATCTCCTATATCAACCACTCCACATCTTCCATTCATCCGATCGTCTCGAAAATCGAAATCCGTAAAGAGGGAAAGATCGGCCGCGTTTATTACCCGGCTTCCTATCTCTCGAACGATAATCTCGAATATTATCAGGACGCCTACGAAATTGGACCGGAAAAGATCATCGACACCTATGCGGCCGCTACCCAGCATGTCGATCAGGGCCTGTCGCTGACGCTGTTCTTCCGTGATACGGCCACGACCCGCGATATCAATCGCGCACAGATCTATGCTTGGAAGAATGGCATCAAGACCATCTACTACATCCGTTTGCGCCAGATGGCGCTGGAAGGCACGCAGGTTCAGGGCTGCGTTTCCTGCACGCTCTGATTAGAGGGACAATACAATGAACATCGCCGTAAAACCCGTGTCCCGTATCCGAGCGGTCAACTGGAACCGCATCGAAGACGACAAGGACCTCGAAGTCTGGAACCGCCTGACCTCGAACTTTTGGCTGCCGGAGAAGGTGCCGCTATCTAACGATATTCCTTCCTGGGGAACGCTGAAGCCCGAAGAGCAGAAGCTGACGATCCGTGTCTTCACCGGGCTGACATTGCTGGACACCATCCAGAACGGCGTCGGCGCGGTGCGCCTGATGGTGGACTCGGCAACACCGCATGAGGAGGCGGTGCTCTCGAACATCTCCTTCATGGAGGCCGTGCATGCTCGCTCGTATTCTTCGATCTTCTCGACCCTCTGCTCCACGCCTGACGTCGATGATGCCTATCGCTGGTCGGAGGAAAACGAGTTCCTGCAGCGCAAATCCGGGCTCATCATGCGAGAATATGACAGCGGCGATCCACTGAAGAAGAAGATCGCCAGCGTGTTTCTGGAGAGCTTCCTGTTCTATTCCGGCTTCTACCTGCCGATGTTCTGGTCAAGTCGCGCCAAGCTTACCAACACGGCGGACTTGATCCGCCTCATCATCCGCGATGAGGCCGTGCACGGCTATTATATCGGCTACAAGTTCCAAAGGGCGGTGGACCGCCTTAATGAAAACGAAAGGCAGGAGATCAAGGATTTTGCCTTCGACCTGCTTCTCGAGCTTTACGACAACGAGGCGAAATATACCGAGGACCTCTATGATGGCGTCGGCCTGACCGAGGACGTCAAGCAGTTCCTGCATTACAACGCCAATAAGGCCCTCATGAATCTGGGTTACGAGGCACTGTTCCCCGCCGAGGCTTGCCGGGTCAATCCGGCGATCCTTTCAGCGCTCTCGCCCAATGCAGATGAGAACCACGACTTCTTTTCGGGGTCCGGTTCGTCCTACGTCATCGGCAAGGCGGTCGCGACCGAGGACGAAGACTGGGACTTCTGAACCCTTTGGGCAAATCGCCGTAGGTTCACTGCGGATTCACCACCTGGCTGGCAAGCCGGAAGGGGCTGGACACGGTTGCGCCGATAGCATCGAACACGAAAGCGCCCGCGCGACCGATGCCGTTTTGTCCATTGCCGTTGCGGCTTGACTCCAGCTGCGGCACGAGCGCCGCCAAGGCGGCGTAGCGGTCGTGATTGAGCGGGTCTGAGGCTTTCAGTTTGGAGATATCGACGAACTGAACGCCTTCTTTCAGGGCGGCTTCCTGTACCTTCGGATCCGTAACGTCAAGTGCGCCGATCCGCGTCACGTCTGCGCCGAGTATGGAAGAGGCTTTGAGAGCACGGTCATCCTTGGAGACCAGAACGGTAAGCGGCGGATTGAGCCGGCCGACCACCTCGATCTGCTTGCGGAAGACATCGGCATCGATATCGGGTGCGGCCAGCACCACCTGCAACTTGGCGATAACGTCGTTTCGTCCCTCGAAACGCAACTGGCGCAGCGCTTCCATGACCAGCCAGCCACCCATGCTGTGACCAAAAACGACGATGTTCTTGCGCGGAGAACGGCGTGTGAGATCCGTTAGGAGATTGGCAAGCGCATCGCGGGAATAGGTCGCCGATTCCTTGTCGGCAACGTAGCCGGCGACATTCGCCTGCGACGGCCAGGAGAATACCAATGGCACGCCATCCATATTGGCATCGGCTGCCATCTGCGCTGCCCGGAAAAGCGCTTCCTGATAGCTGTAATTATAGCCATGCACGAAAAGCGCGATCTGCTTGCCGGAGCGGGTGATATCTCCGAGGTCACCGTTGAAACGTGCCTTGCTCAACATCTGCGCCTGCGTGACGACAAAATCTTTCTTCGCGTCGGGTTTTCCGGTCGACCACTCAATTTTTCCGCTCTTGTGGGTGGGCGGTATCGAAATGTCGAAGCGGGCATAATTCGGTTCGGCCGCTCTCAGCGCACTGAAGCCCTTTTTGGCCTCTTCGCTTTTTTCGCGCGTGCTTGCCACATAGGCGGTCACGATTTTAGCATCCTTCGCTCTGGTGTCGACCGCTTGCAGAACGTCCGCTCCCGGCCGTCCGGCGCAGGAGGAAAGGAGGCCGAGCATGATGAAAAGAGACAGAAGGAGACGCATGGAAGGGTTACCGGTGATAACGAACCGGCTATAAATAGCCGCCCGCTAAAAAAGTTGCCACTACTGAATATTTCGCATGGTTTCGGCGCTCGGCGATAAACATGGACAAGAGCCGCCTTGCCATCGGGGCAGCTTCGTTTTAGGCCGTAACCATGACGAACAAGGTCTCGCTTTCCCGCCTGAAACTCACGGACTTCCGCAATTATGCGGCGGCATCGCTTTCCCTGGATGACCGCCATGTGGTGCTGACCGGCGACAATGGGTCCGGCAAGACCAACCTTCTGGAGGCGGTGTCGTTTCTGTCGCCCGGACGCGGACTTCGCCGCGCAGTCCTGTCCGACGTCACCCGCGTGGGTGCAGAGGCAAACGGGTTTTCGATCTTTGCCGATGTCGAGGGCATGGATGGCGAGGTCGCAATCGGCACGGGAATTGAAGGCGATGGAGAGGTGGCGTCGCGCCGGCTGCGGCTGAACGGGACGCCCGTCAAATCCGTCGATGAATTGACCGATCATCTGCGCGTTCTGTGGCTCACCCCTGCCATGGACGGCCTTTTTACCGGCTCATCGTCTGACCGCCGGCGTTTCCTTGACAGGCTCGTGCTGTCGCTTGATCCCGCCCATGGCCGACGCGCCAGCGATTTTGACAAAGCGATGCGTGGGCGTAACAGGCTGCTTTCCGAAGGCCGCTTTGACCCGGTCTGGCTCGACGGTATCGAAAAGCAGATGGCCGAACTCGGCATCTCCATGGCAGTTGCCCGTTATGAGATGCTCGGTCTGCTCCGGAGTCTGATCGAACGGCGAACGGGGGATGCGGCCTTCCCCTCTGCGACGCTGTCGCTTTCCGGCTTTATGGATGATGGCCTCAACCGCCCCGCCGTCGATCTGGAAGACGAATATGGCTTGATGCTGCGTGAAGGTCGCTACCGGGACGCCGCCGCCGGGCGCACGCTTGATGGGCCGCACCGTGTCGATCTCTTCGTGCGCCACGCGGAAAAGGATATGGAGGCCGAACGCTGTTCGACCGGGGAGCAGAAGGCGCTGCTGGTTGGGCTGGTGCTCGCGCATGCGCAGCTGACAGCCAATATGACCGGTTATGCGCCGGTTCTGCTGCTGGACGAGATTGCCGCTCATCTCGACGAGGGCAGGCGGGCGGCCCTGTTCGATCTCATCCACGCGCTGGGGGGACAGAGTTTCATGACTGGAACGGATGCGGCCATGTTCTCCACCCTTGGCGAGCGGGCGCAATTCTTCAATGTATCCCACGGGAGCATCACCGCATGAACGCAAAAAGAGGGAGTGCGACATGGACCCGCTGAGCCCGGAAGAAATCGAACGCTACAAACGCCACATCCTGCTGCCGGAGATCGGCGGCGCGGGCCAGCAAAGGCTGAAGGCCGCGCGCGTCCTGGTCATCGGGGCGGGTGGTCTAGGGGCGCCCGTCCTTCATTATCTCGCGGCCGCCGGCGTCGGCACACTCGGCATGATCGACGATGACGTCGTGTCTCTCTCGAATCTTCAGCGCCAGGTGATTCATGATAGCGGAACGATTGGCGAGCAGAAGACGGAAAGTGCGCGCAAGGCCATCGCACGCCTAAATCCGCATGTGCGTACCATCGTCTTTGAAGATCGTTTTTCGCAGGTCTGGGCGCATGATCATTTACAATCCTTCGATCTCCTGATCGACGGATCGGACAATTTCGACACGCGATATTCTGCCGCCGACGCGGCGGAAACGGCAAGAAGGCCGCTGGTGACCGGCGCGGTCGGGCGTTTTGATGGCTCCGTGACGGTGCTGAAGCCCTATGAGACAAATGACGAAGGCGCCTTGCTGCCCGGCTATCGTGACCTGTTTCCCGAGCCGCCGCCGCAAGGTCTTATTCCAAATTGTGCGGAAACAGGGATTGTCGGTGCGCTGACGGGCGTTGTCGGCACGCTGATGGCCATGGAGGCGATAAAGCTGATCACCGGTGCCGGCGAACCGCTGATTGGGCGTCTGCTCCTTTATGACGCCCTGTTGGCACGTTTCGAAACGGTGCGATACAAGCGGCGGCAGGGGACAAAGAAAACATGATGGAAATCAAAAGAATCGGTGACGACTTCGACCGCTGGCATGAATTGCTGGCGCTTATCATGACGTCCTTCGCTTACATGGATGGCATCATCGACCCGCCATCTTCAGCCCATCGCCTGACGCCTGATAATCTTGCCGAAAAGGCAAGGGCGGAAATTGCTTTCGTGGCTTTGGACGGGAATGAGTTGCTGGGTTGCCTTTTCTGCAGGCCGGAGCCACCCGCTTGCCTTTATGTCGGCAAGCTGTGCGTTTCCCCGAACGCACAGGGAAAAGGCATCGGTAAAATATTGCTGGCGCAAGCCGAGGCCTTGGCCCGTGAACTGGCATTGCCGGCGCTACGGCTGGAAACCCGGATTGAACTTGTCGCCAATCATGCAAAGTTTGGCGACTGGGGTTTCGTCAAGACGGCAGAAAACGCCCATGCGGGATATGATCGCACGACCTCGATCGAGATGACGAAGATCC
This sequence comes from Agrobacterium tumefaciens, assembly GCF_017726655.1. NCBI lineage: Bacteria > Pseudomonadati > Pseudomonadota > Alphaproteobacteria > Hyphomicrobiales > Rhizobiaceae > Agrobacterium > Agrobacterium tumefaciens. The sequence continues at coordinate 2,028,672 of NZ_CP072308.1, read as the reverse complement.
TCGGCTAAAGCGACTTTTCCGATGAGAGTGGTCAGGCAAGAGCCGTGAGAGCTTTTATCAGAGCCCGTTTCAGGGCCTAGCTGCGGCCGGGCAACACCCGGTTGGGCGGACGGTGGCCATCGAACAGCGTGCGGATATTGATGATGACCTTGTCGCCCATCTCGATGCGGCCTTCGATCGTTGCCGAGCCCATATGTGGAAGCAGTACGACCTTGCCTTCCTTGGCAAGCTTGATGAGCTTGGGGTTCACCGCAGGCTCATTCTCGTAAACATCCAGCCCAGCGCCGGCGATCTTGCCCTCGCGCAGGCATTGGATCATCGCTGCTTCATCGATGATATCACCGCGTGCCGTGTTGACGATGTAGCTCGTCGGCTGCATCAGCGCGAGCCGCCGTGCCGAAATCAGGTGATAGGTCGCCGGCGTCGAAGGGCAGTTGACGGACACGATATCCACGCGCGCCAGCATCTGGTCGAGGCTGTCCCAATAGGTCGCCTCAAGCTCCGCCTCGGTGGCCGGATTGACGCGTTTGCGGTTGTGATAGTGAATGGAAAGCCCGAAAGCCTTGGCGCGCCGCGCCACCGCCGTGCCGATGCGGCCCATCCCGACAATACCGATACGCTTGCCGGAAATACGCCGTCCCAGCATCCACGTCGGTGACCAGCCGAGCCATTCGTCTGCGCCATTGGCAAGCACGCGTGTGCCCTCGATCATGCGGCGCGGTACGGCGAGCACAAGGGCCATGGTAATATCGGCGCTGTCCTCGGTCAGCACATTGGGCGTGTTGGTCACAGTGATGCCCTTACGGGCCGCGGCGTCCACGTCCACGTGGTCGATGCCGTTGGAGAAGCTGGCGATCAGCTTCAGCTGCGGCCCAGCCTGCTCGATCATCGCAGCGGTGACACGGTCCGTAACCGTCGGCACGAGCACGTCCACCCGCTGCATGGCGGCGACCAGGTCTTCCTCACTGCGCGGGGTGTCGTCAATATTGAGCTCCGCGTCGAACAGTTCGCGCATTCTGGTTTCGACGACATCAGGCAATTTGCGGGTGATATAGACTGTCGGTCTCTTCTTGTGGGTCATCGTTTGCCGCTGCCTTGTTCAGAAGTCATTAACCAGAAAGAGCGATAATTTCTTTCAATCAGGGCGTTTCTACCAGACCCAACGGCGAAGACAAATAAAACTCGCCGCATCTTGAGGCATGGGGAAACACGCCCCCTTGGATATCATCCGATTTGCAGAAGGCGGGAAACGGAAATGGGCATGCGCAGTGTGGTATCTATCGTTTGCATTGCATTGTCTCTGGGCTTCTCCGGTGTGGCAGGCCAGGCCGTTGCCCAAGGCGCGGCTAAGGGCGCGAGCGGCTTGCCTCTGCCGCGTTTTGTCAGCCTGAAATCCAAACGCGTCAACATGCGCATCGGACCGAGCACGGATTATGCCGTGTCCTGGATGTACATGAAATCGGGCATGCCGGTCGAAATTATTCAGGAATATGAGAACTGGCGCCGCATTCGCGATGCTGACGGCACTGAGGGCTGGGTCAATCAGGCGCTGCTGTCGGGAGAGCGCACGGCTGTTGCTGCCCCATGGATGCGCGGTAAGGGCAAGGAAGTCTATGTCAACATGCGCCGTGAAGCGCAGTCCGGCGCTGCCGTCGTAGCACGGCTTGAGCCGGGTGTGGTCTTCCGGATCGGGGAATGCAACGGTGACTGGTGCCGCGCCGAGGCCGGTCAGGCCTCGGGCTGGGTGTCACAGGGCGAAATCTGGGGTGCTTACCCCGGTGAAGCCTTCAAATAAGGCCGTGCTTCTCGCCAAGCGCCTTCAGCGATGACATGGGGCGCGGCCCGACCTGCTGGATGACGGCGGCAGCCGCAAGGCAGCCAAGCTTGCCGCAATCTTCCAGCGACCTGTCCTGGGTGTAGCCGAACAGGAAACCGGCGGCGAAAAGATCGCCCGCACCGGTCGTGTCTACCACGTCATGCACCGGATAGGCTTCCACCTTCACGCGGTCAGTGCCGTGCAGGATAACCGCACCTTCCTCGCTCATCGTCACCGCCGCGATCTTGCAGTCGGCGGCGATCCTGGTCAGCGCAAGCTCGAAGTCGTCGGTTTCATAAAGGGAAAGCGCTTCCTGCTTGTTGGCGAAAACGATGTCCACCGTGCCGGAGCGCATCAGATCGAGAAACTCGTCACGGTAACGGCCGACGCAGAAACTGTCGGAAAGCGTCATGGAAACTTCGCGGCCGTTTTCATGCGCAATGCGGGCACATTCGCGGATCGCGTCCTTGGCGCGTGGCGGATCCCACAGGTAACCTTCGAAATAGGTGACCTTGGTCTGCGCCACCACATCGTCTTCCACATCCTCAGGGCCGAGATCGACGCAGGCGCCAAGATAGGTGTTCATCGAACGCTCGCCGTCTTCAGTCACGAAGATCATCGAGCGGGCAGTGGGCGGGAAAGTGCCTTCCGGCTTGGTCTCGAAATAAACGCCCTGAGCGCGGATGTCGTGCTGGAAGATTTCGCCAAGCTGGTCTTCCGCCACCTTGCCGAAATAGGCAGCCCTGCCGCCAAAATTCGCCACACCTGCCGCCGTATTGCCGGCGCTGCCGCCGGAGGCTTCGAGTGCCGGGCCCATCAGTGAATAAAGCAACTCCGCGCGCTCCGCGTCGATGAGGTTCATCGCACCTTTGGTAATCGCATTGTCGTTGAGAAACGTGTCATCGCAGCGGGAGATGATGTCGACGATGGCATTGCCGACAGTCAGTACGTCGAATTTCGTCATGGGCCCTATCCGGTTCGCACGAGGCGTTGTTTCTGATGGTCTTAAACATTTCTCGCGGCAAGAAAAGCCCAAAGGATGCCATGCCGCTTGAGGAGCTGGCCAGAACCGTCATCTTCCCGTCACGTGAGTGAGCTATCTGTTCCTTCAGAGCACCGGTGAGGAACTCTTGCCGGCATGGAAGGCATGAAGGTCTTCTGGCTCGACCGTTATCTCCGCCACGGATGTACTGGCGGTCCATAACGGACAAAAGGCGGGGGCGACCCCGCTTTTTCTTTTATGCCATGCCTCCTCTCTCGATTTCGGCAGGCATGCCGCTCACTTCAAAGGCAATAGGCATGCCATCCATCACGCGTGCCGTTCAGCTAGAAGCAAGACGCTCATATTTCCTGATTCCATTCCGGCCGAAAAGGCTCTAAAGCGGAGTGTCTCCCCGCAGAAGCCGCGAAAGCTTTTCCTTCATGTCTGCCGTTGCCGCGAATGTTGCCCCCATCTTTATTCTCATCCTGATTGGGTGGCTCACCGTTAAGGCCGGATTGTTCAGGGCGGATGCGGGCGATATTCTCAGCGACTTCGTGTTCAAGATCGCAGTACCGACGCTGATCTTTCGCACCTTGGCGGAGGCGAATTTTCACGGGGCATCGCCCTTCCTGCTCTGGATCACCTATTTCGCCGGCGTGGCCATTACCTGGACAGCCGGGCATATCGTCACCCGTTACGTATTCAGGCAGGATGGTCGCATTGCCGTGATTGCCGGCATTTCATCGGCCTTCGCCAACAATATCTTCATCGGCCTGCCGTTGGTCGGTCGTTCTGTCGGTGATGAGGGGCTGGTTGCCCTGTCAATCCTGCTCGCTATCCATCTGCCTGTGATGATGATTGCAGGGACGATCCTGATGGAAAACGCCACGCATAAGGCCGTCGGCGGCGAAAAGCGCAGCGTGGCTGCTGTCTTCAAACAGGTCGGCCGCAACCTCGTGACCAATCCGCTGGTCATCGGCCTTGCCATCGGCCTCTCGACCAATGTCTCCGGCGTGCCCCTGACGCCCATCCTCAAAACCGTGGTTGATCAGGTCGCGTCCATGGCCGGGCCGGCAGCGCTCATCTCGCTTGGCATGGCCCTGACGAAATATACCATCCGCGGCAATATGGGCATCGCCGTCACCATGACCGTATTCAAACTGTTGCTGTTGCCCGCCTGTGTCTGGATCATCGGCCATGCGCTTGGCCTCAGCCACGAATGGACGGCAGCGCTGGTGCTCACCTCATCGGTACCGACGGGTGTAAATGCCTGGCTGATCGCCAACCGGTTCGGTATCGGCCACAGCGTTGCGGCCTCCACGATCAGCATCTCCACAGCGACCGGCGTTCTGTCCGTGTCGCTATGGGCCTGGCTGCTGAGCTGATTTGATTACTTCTGGGCACTCAGAATCTTGAAGCGGGCGTTGCGGCACACTTCGGCAGTCGTGCGGAATTCGGCAGCCAGAACCGGCTCATAGGGCAGGCCGCGATTGGCGACCATCAGCAGCTTGCCGCCGCTGCGCAGCGCCCCTGCTGCGGCCTTGATGAAGGCTTGGCCAAGCGTCGGTTCCGCCGCCTGTCCGGCTGCATGGAAAGGCGGATTCATGATAATGAGATCGTATTTCTCCTTCGGCGGCTCATTGGCCAAATCCTGCCAGAAGAAGCGTGTCGTCAGCCGCGGATTGTTCTCGAGAAGATTGGTCTTGGCGTATTCCAGCGCATTCCAGTCGGCCTCAAACAGATCGATGCGCGCCGTGCGCGGCGACTTCTCGACCAGCATGATGGAGAGATAGCCCCAGCCAGCACCGAAATCGGCTGCATTGCCGTCAAAATCAGTCGGCAGACGCGATGCGAGCAGTTCCGAGCCATCATCCACGCGGTCATGGGAGAACATGCCGGGCAGGGCGGTGAAGCGACCTTCCACCGTCACCGGCTTCTGCGCGAGTTTTGCCACAATGGCGGAGGTATCCTCCGGGCGCCTGAACCAGAGGGCAACGCCATGATATTTCGGCGTCGATTCCGCTTCGATGCCGAGTTTTGCCAGCGTCTTGCGCAACGTGACGATGCCGTCCTCCTTGGAGCCGGCTGCAACGATCAGCCCGCCGGCCTTCACGCGTGACAATGCTTCGGCGACGCGATTTTCGTTCTCACCGCGATGTTTGCCACACAGCAGCAATGCCGCATCGTAATCCTCACCGGAAATATCCGGCGTGACGTTACCGCCCTGCGCCTGCAAGGCGCGATAGAGCGGGCGAAGATGCTGAACCGCGACGATCTCCGCATTGAAGCCCTCAAGCCGCGGACCCGCCTCCGCTCCCAGAAACAGAACGCGTTCGCCCTCTTTCGGCATGTCGAGCATTTCTGCAGCAAAAGGGTGGAACAGGGTTTTAACAGCGTCGCGGCTCATGGGAGCGTCCTCAAGATGAAATAGAAAAAAGGCGCGGGCAAAACCCGCGCCTCGGTAGGGTCTGGTGGCGCGGCCTTATTCGGCAGCGGCTTCACCGTCTTCCTTCTTCTTGTCGGCAACGATTTCCTTGCCGCTTTCCTGGTCGACAACCTTCATGGACAGGCGAACCTTGCCACGCTCGTCGAAGCCCATCAGCTTGACCCAGACCTTGTCGCCTTCCTTGACGACGTCGGAAGTCTTGGCAACGCGCTCGGAAGCGAGCTGTGAAATGTGCACGAGGCCGTCACGGGCGCCGAAGAAGTTGACGAAAGCGCCGAAGTCGGCGGTCTTGACAACCGTGCCTTCGTAGATCGCGCCGACTTCCGGTTCCGCAACGATGGAGTGGATCCACTTGCGAGCCGCTTCGATTTCCTTGCCGGAAGAAGAAGCGATCTTGACGGTGCCGTCGTCTTCAATGTTGATCTTCGCACCCGTCTTTTCGACGATTTCGCGAATGACCTTCCCGCCGGAGCCGATGACTTCACGGATCTTGTCGACCGGGATGTTCATCACTTCGATGCGCGGCGCAAATTCGCCGAGCTGGCCACGGCTCTCGGTGATGGCATTGGCCATTTCGCCGAGAATGTGCTTGCGGCCACCCTGTGCCTGCTCCAGAGCGATCTTCATGATCTCTTCGGTGATACCGGCGATCTTGATGTCCATCTGCAGCGAGGTAATGCCGTCGGCGGTACCTGCAACCTTGAAGTCCATGTCGCCGAGGTGGTCTTCATCACCGAGAATGTCGGAGAGAACCGCGAAACGGTCACCTTCGAGGATCAGGCCCATGGCGATGCCCGCAACCGGCTTGGCAAGCGGAACACCGGCATCCATCAGTGCAAGCGAGGTGCCGCAGACAGTTGCCATCGACGAGGAGCCGTTGGATTCGGTGATTTCGGAAACGACGCGCAGCGTGTAGGGGAACTGTTCGGCAGTCGGCAGCATCGGACGGATCGCGCGCCATGCCAGCTTACCGTGGCCGATTTCGCGACGGCCCGGGGAGCCCATGCGGCCAGTTTCGCCGACCGAGTAGGGCGGGAAGTTGTAATGCAGCAGGAAGCGTTCCTTGTACATGCCGGTCAGGCTGTCGACATACTGTTCGTCTTCGCCGGTGCCGAGGGTCGCAACAACGATCGCCTGGGTTTCACCGCGGGTGAAGAGCGCCGAGCCGTGGGTGCGGGGCAGGATGCCGACTTCGGAAACGATTGGGCGAACGGTCGACAGGTCACGGCCGTCGATGCGGCTCTTGGTGTCGAGAACGTTCCAGCGAACGATCTTGGCCTGAAGGTGCTTGAAGACGGCGCCGATTTCTTCCGGCGTGTACTTGGCTTCGCCTTCTTCCGGCAGGAAGTGCGCCTTCACCTTCGCCTTGACGGCGTCGACGGCGGCGTAGCGGGAAGCCTTCTCGGTGATTTTGTAAGCGTCGCGCAGTTCAGCTTCCGCAAGGGCGAGCATCTCGTTTTCGAGCGCGGAAAAATCTTCCGGTTCGAACTCGCGCGGCTCCTTGGCGGCAACTTCAGCGAGCTTGATGATCGCGTCGATAACCGGCTGGAAACCGCGGTGACCGAACATGACCGCGCCGAGCATGACGTCTTCGTTCAGTTCCTTGGCTTCCGATTCCACCATTAGGACGGCGTCCTGCGTGCCGGCGACAACGAGGTCCAGAACCGATTCATCCATCTCGTCGAGATGCGGATTCAGAACGTATTCTCCGTTGATGTAGCCAACGCGTGCGCCGCCAACCGGGCCCATGAAGGGAACGCCGGAAAGCGTCAGCGCCGCGGATGTGGCGATCATGGAGAGAATGTCAGGGTTGTTTTCCAGATCGTGCTGGATAACGGTGACGACAACCTGCGTGTCGTTCTTGTAGCCTTCAGGGAACAGCGGACGGATCGGACGGTCGATCAGGCGCGAAACCAGCGTTTCGTTTTCGCTCGGACGTCCCTCGCGCTTGAAATAGCCACCGGGGATCTTGCCGGCTGCGTAGGTCTTCTCCTGATAGTTGACGGTCAGCGGGAAGAAATCCTGGCCCGGCTTAGGAGACTTTGCGGAAACCACAGTCGCGAGAACCATGGTCTCGCCGTAGGTTGCGATGACGGCGCCATCAGCCTGACGGGCGACCTTGCCGGTCTCGAGCTTCAGCGGGCGGCCTGCCCATTCGATTTCCACGGAGTGTTGATTGAACATATCTCGTCCTTGGTTGTGGCTGCCGCTCCGGCATCGTGCCGGCGGTGGCAGCGCAGTGACTCAATCACGGGCAAGACAGCGGGAGGCTTTCGACAAGCAAGCATCCGGCAATCCTGCCCCATGACAGGTCTGCGGTTGAAAAAGGCGGCGCCGGCCCATCCGGGTCGCCCTTATCGTCCGGGGGCCACATCAGCGGCAAACGCCCGGAAATTTATGCGGCCTCAAAAGACCGGATACAAAAACCGGCGGGCATCGTTGCGAAACCCGCCGGAGAAGTTATTAGCGGCGAATGCCGAGAGCACCGATCAGCTTGGAGTAACGGGCTTCATCCTTCTTCTTCAGATAATCGAGAAGCGAACGACGGCTCGAAACCAGCGTCAGAAGGCCACGACGGGAGTGGTTGTCCTTCTTGTGGTCCTTGAAGTGACCGGTCAGGTTGTTGATCCGCTCCGTAAGGATAGCGACCTGAACTTCCGGCGAACCGGTGTCGCCTTCCTTGGTTGCATATTCCTTGATGAGGGCGGCTTTACGCTCTGCAGTAATCGACATCGGACGATCCTTTCAGTTTTAAGGAAAACGGGACGCCTAGAGCCGGGATGTCGTCCAGCTCTGGCCATGAAAAGCAAAGGCAAAGCCCAAGCTGGCGCTGCCTATAAACTATTCCGGGTGCAATGGAAAGAGGCGATTGACAGCGCTCCGCCACGCGTCGGCAAACGCGTGACGGTCCGACTCAGCCGAAAACCCTCTTCGGGCGAAACTCGCCTTCGCCGATTTCGCCAATGGCGACCAGCTTGCCATGTGCCGTAGCGTAGGCTTCCGGATGGTTGGCAGGCGCATCGCGCCCGCGCAGCAGGATAGGGTTGCCCATCTTTAACCGGTGCGCCTGGTCGTCGTTGATGATGAGGCGGGGCAGGGCGGAAAGCGCCTCCGCCGTGTCGATCAGATAGGCGTCCAGCGCTTCCAACCGCTCGTCGCGGTCTTCAACGGCTTCCAGCGCGGTGAGAGTCTCTAGCGGCACCATCATGTCTTCGCCGAAGGGCGCGACCATGGTCCGGCGAAGTTCCGAGATGTGGCCGAAACAGCCGAGATCGCGGCCCATGTCGCGTGCCAGCGCCCGCACATAGGTGCCTTTGCCGCACTCCACCTCGAAATGCGCTGTATCGGCATCGGGGCAGGCCAGCAGCGTCAGGCGATGGATTTCCACCTCGCGCGCGGGAATTTCCACGGTCTCGCCGTCGCGCGCCAGATCATAGGCACGCTCGCCGGCGATCTTGATGGCGGAAAATTGCGGCGGGGTCTGCATGATCATGCCGGTATAATTGGGCAGAAGATCGCGGATTGCCTGCTCGTCCGGGCGATGATCGGAAGATTCGACCACTTCGCCTTCCAGATCGTCGGTCGCGCGTTGCTCGCCCCAGGTCACGGTGAATTCGTAGATCTTCCGGCCGTCCATGACGTAAGGCACGGTCTTGGTGGCGTCACCGAGCGCGATCGGAAGCATGCCGGACGCGAGCGGATCAAGCGTGCCGGCATGGCCGGCCTTCTGGGCGTTGAAAAGCCACTTGATCTTGGAAACGGCCTCGGTGGAGCCGAAATCGAGTGGCTTGTCGAGGATCAGCCAGCCCGAAATCGGACGGCCTTTGGGTTTGCGGTTCTGCTGTTTGCGTGGTTTGGACATGCTTCAGTTCTGTTCGTCGTCTTTTTCGTTTGAAGGTCCAAGATCGCGCTGCACTTCGGGCGAGCGCAGAAGCGCGTCGATCTTCTGGTAGTTGTCGAAACTCGTATCGTCGCGGAAACGCAGTTCCGGCATGTATTTCATCTGCCGAAGCTGCGGGCCGAGGCGGCCGCGCATGAACTTGGCGTGGCGGTTGAGTGCCGTGATGATGTCGGTGTGATCGGCAACGCCCAGCGGCGTTACGTAGGCAGTCGCGATCTTGAGATCGGGAGACATGCGCACTTCCGAAATGGAAATGACGGTGCTTTCGATCAGATCGTCGCGGACTTCGCCGCGCTGGAGAATCTGGGTCAGGGCGGCGCGCACCTGTTCGCCGACGCGCAGCATGCGTTGCGAAGGGGCCGATGATGTTGCTTTTGCCATTGATTATGCCTCAAACGGAGCGAGCGCCGGTAAGCCGGCGCCCGACAGTAAAGTCCTGTTCTACGGCGAGAATGCTCTAACTCTTTGTTTTATCGCATTCCCGGACGGAAAACCGGGGTCCACTTTTCCTGGAAATGCTTTAGAGCGTTCTCGTGATGTGTTCGACGCGGAAGCACTCGATGGTGTCGCCAGCGCGGATGTCTTCGTAGTTCTCGAAGGCCATACCGCATTCCTGACCAACAGGCACTTCGTTGACTTCGTCCTTGAAGCGCTTGAGGGTCTTGAGCTTGCCTTCGTGGATAACGACGTTGTCGCGAACCAGACGCACGCCCGCACCACGTTCCACCTTGCCTTCGACGACGCGGCAGCCCGCGACCTTGCCGACCTTGGTGATGTTGAACACCTCGAGGATTTCGGCATTGCCGAGGAAGGTCTCGCGACGTTCCGGCGAAAGCAGGCCCGACATCGCCGCCTTCACGTCATCCACCAGATCGTAGATGATGTTGTAGTAGCGGATTTCGATACCGGCGCGTTCGGACGCCGTCCGTGCCTGTGCGTTGGCGCGAACGTTGAAGCCGATGATCGCGGCGTTGGAGGCCTCGGCAAGCGAGATATCCGATTCCGTGATGGCACCAGCACCGGAATGAACGATCCGAGCGCGCACTTCGTCGGTGCCAAGCTTGTCCAGCGAAGCGATAATGGCTTCGACCGAGCCCTGCACATCTGCCTTGATGACGAGCGGGAATTCCTTCATTCCCGAGGTCTGAAGCTGGCTCATCATCTGTTCCAGCGAACCACGCTGACCGGTCTGACGGGCGACAGCCTTGTCACGGGCCAGACGCTGGCGGTACTCGGAGATCTCGCGAGCACGGCTTTCGTTTTCGACAACCGCGAAACGGTCGCCGGCCGAAGGCGTGCCGGAAAGGCCGAGAATCTCGACCGGCATGGCCGGGCCGGCTTCCTTGACGTGTTCACCCTTGTCGTTGACAAGCGCGCGGACACGGCCCCACTGATCACCGGCAACGATGATCTGTCCGGGCTTCAGCGTACCCTTCTGAACCAGAACCGTGGCGACGGCACCGCGGCCGCGGTCGAGCTCGGCCTCGATGACAGTCCCTTCCGCCGTGCGGTTCGGGTCTGCCTTGAGGTCGAGGATTTCGGCCTGCAGCAGGATCGCTTCAAGCAGCTTGTCGAGGTTGAGCTTGTTCTTGGCCGAAACTTCGACGTCAAGAACTTCACCGCCCATCGATTCCACGAAGACTTCGTGCTGCAAGAGCTGCTGGCGAACCTTGTCAGGGTTGGCCTCGTGCTTGTCGATCTTGTTGATCGCAACGACGATCGGAACACCCGCTGCCTTGGCATGGTTGATGGACTCGATCGTCTGCGGCATCACGCTGTCGTCTGCGGCAACCACGAGGACGGCAATATCCGTCGCCTGCGCACCACGCGCACGCATGGCCGTAAAGGCGGCGTGGCCGGGCGTATCGATGAAGGTGATCTTCTGACCGTTCTTCTCGACCTGATAGGCGCCGATATGCTGGGTGATGCCACCGGCTTCACCGGCAACGACGTTCGCCTGACGGATAGCATCGAGCAGCGAGGTCTTGCCGTGGTCGACGTGACCCATGATGGTGACGACGGGCGGACGGGCAACCATTTCGCCCTCGTCGTCCGTCTGGTTGAAGATGCCTTCTTCCACGTCGGATTCAGAAACGCGCTTGACGGTGTGGCCAAATTCGACCGCGATCAGCTCGGCCAGATCGGCGTCGATCACGTCGCCCGGCTTCATCATCTGGCCTTCCTTCATCAGGAACTTGATGACGTCGACCGCACGTTCGGACATGCGCTGCGACAGTTCCTGAATGGTGATGGTTTCCGGCAGGATCACTTCGCGCATAACCTTTTCACGGGTCTCCTGCATCTGGCTGCGGCGGAACTTTTCCTGCCGGCGGCGCATGGATGCCATGGAGCGGCCACGTGGCGTACCGTCTTCATCCAGGTTGGACGAGGTCACGGTCAGCTTGCCACGGCGGCGTTCTTCTTCTGTCTTCAGGCGGGCAGCCGGTTTGGCCGGCGCAGGTGCTGCGACCTTGCCGCGAACCGGCAGGTTGCCACGGCGTGAGCCGCGATCGTCCTCTTCGTCGCCATCAGGGCGGCGACCGCGCGGAGCGGCGGTTTCGGGCGTCGTGCGGCCGGGTGCAGCAGCGGCGGGCTGAGGACGGGTCTCGCCACGCGACGCCGGCTGGGCCGCCGCAGCGGGCCTTTCCGCGGTTGTCTGTGGCTTTGCTTCCACGGCCGGCTGGCTTGCCGCTGCCTTGGCGGCTTCAGCCTCTTCGGCTGCACGGCGTGCTGCCTCTTCCTTCTCGGCGGCGATGCGGCGTTCTTCTTCCACCTTGCGGCGTGCTTCGTCTTCGGCGCGCTGCTTGGCTTCGATGACATCGCGAGCCTGCGCTTCCATCAGCGCGCGGCGACGTGCTTCCATTTCACCGGCCGACAGATCGTGCAGGACGTTGCCGCGCGGACGCTCGGGCTGACGCTGCTGCGGTGCGGACGAGCCCGGGCGCTGCGGCTGGGACGAACCCGGACGCTGCTGTTGGCCGCCCGGCTGGTGAATGCGTGGCTGCGGAGCCTGCGGACGTGGCGCGGCGGCAGCAGGAGCAGCCGGCTTCGGCGCGGGCGTCACCGGCGAATGAACCTGCTTCTCGTCTTCCGGACGCATGGGGCGACGCTTGCGTGTTTCCACGACAACCGCGTTCGTGCGACCTCGACCCATATCCTGCCGCACGGTGCCCTGATTCATCCCGCCCGGCTTGAGGGTGAGAGTCTTCTTAGGCTGTGCGTTAAGTGTCTTGTCGTCGTTGTTGTCGGTCATTCCGTTCCCGTTCCTTCGGACGAGAACCGGATGACGTCCATCAGGTCTCGTCGTTCAATTGCTGCATCGGAACGCGGCGACCGTACATTTCAGTCGACCGCGTCATTGTTCTGTCCGGGCAGCGTCGCGTTCCGCCTGAGGTTGGCCGCCAAGGCGGTACCGCTCAAGCATCGTTGCGCGCTTCACTACACCCTCACCCGCCTGCCCTGCAAGCGCGCAGGCATGGATAAAAGCATTCTGGCCCATCAACTCGTCCATTTCGGCATCGCTAAAGAGCCGGAAGGACGGAATTTCGTTGCCGGCATCGCTGCCGAGTGCCCAGGCCTTGCGGGCCTGGTCCAGTTTTCTGACGCCATCGGCCGCAGCATCGGTCGCGTGGAACACGGCGATCGCGTGTCCCGAACGGACAGCAGCATCGACCTTCGTCGCGCCGCTGATGAACTGACCCGCCTTGCGCGCCATGTTCATCATACCAGCCACATGCTGCGCCATCAGCCGGTCGAGAAGAGCGAGAAGCTCCGGCCCGGCCTTGACGTCGCGTTTGAGAGCCCGCGCGAAGAGCTTCTTCGCGATGGCCTTCTCGATCAGGGCGCGCTCGGGTGTCACCCAGCAACCGCGCCCCGGCAATTGGCGTTTCAGGTCCGGAACGACGTTGCCGTCCGGGCCTGCGACGAAGCGGATCAATTCATCTGGCGATCCGCTCTGCCGTGTCACAATGCACATACGTCCATTGACGTCGCCCTTGATCCGCCCGTCATCGTCAGTCTCGGGCAGCTCGTCCGGCTCATGCGCCTGCGATGTCATTCCTGTTCGGCGGTATCCGCCTCCTCGGCAGCTTCCGCATCGGCTTCCTGTTCGGAAGCGAGCTCTTCGGCGGTGATCCAGCCTGCCAGAAGGCGAGCCTGCACCACCATGTTCTCGGCCTCGACGCGCGAAACATCGAGCTTGGAGAAGATGCCTTCGAACTTCTTCGTCTCGCCATCCTTGCGCTCGCTCCAGCCAACGAGATCGTCTGCTGCACAGCCGGCAAAGTCCTCGATGGTCTTGATGCCGTCTTCGCCGAGCGCAACCATCATCTGCGAGGTCAGGCCGTCGATCTGACGCAGCTCGTCGGAAACGCCGAGTTCCTTGCGCTTGGCATCCATTTCGGCTTCCAGGCGTTCCAGATATTCGCGGGCGCGGGTCTGGATTTCATCGGCGGTGTCTTCGTCGAAGCCATCGATCGACGAGATTTCATCGAGATCGACATAGGCGAGTTCTTCAACCTGCGCGAAGCCTTCCGAAGCAAGAACCTGACCGACCATTTCGTCGACGTCGAGCGCTTCCATGAAGAGGGCCGTGCGCTCGTTGAATTCCTTCTGGCGACGCTCGGATTCTTCCTGCTCGGTCATGATGTCGATATCCCAGCCGGTCAGCTGCGATGCGAGACGCACGTTCTGACCGCGGCGGCCGATGGCCAGAGACAGCTGCTCGTCGGGAACAACCACTTCGATACGCTCGGATTCTTCATCCAGAACGACCTTGGCGACTTCCGCCGGCTGCAGGGCGTTGACGATGAAGGACGCCGGCTCCTGGCTCCACGGAATGATGTCGATCTTCTCGCCCTGCAATTCGCCGACAACGGCCTGCACGCGCGAACCGCGCATACCGACGCAGGCGCCGACCGGGTCGATCGAGCTGTCGTTCGAGATAACGGCGATCTTGGCGCGCGAACCGGGGTCACGCGCAACCGACTTGATCTGGATGATGCCGTCGTAAATTTCCGGAACTTCCATGGTGAACAGCTTCACCATGAACTGAGGATGGGTACGCGACAGGAAAATCTGCGGGCCACGCTGTTCGCGGCGAACGTCATAGACGTAGGCGCGCACGCGATCACCGTAACGCATGTTTTCGCGCGGGATCATCTCATCACGACGGATAATGCCTTCGCCACGGCCGAGATCGACGATGACATTGCCGTATTCGACGCGCTTGACGGTGCCGTTGACGATCTCGCCGATGCGGTCCTTGAACTCGTCATACTGGCGGTCACGCTCGGCTTCACGCACCTTCTGGACGATCACCTGCTTGGCGGACTGGGCGGCAATACGCCCGAAATCCATCGGCGGCAGTGGGTCGGCAATGAAATCGCCGAGCTTGGCGTCCGGGTTCCGGTCGCGGGCAAGCTCCAGCGGGATTTGGGTCGAATAGTCCTCAGCGGCCTCGACAACTTCCAGAAGACGCTGCAGGCGGATTTCGCCGGTCTTGGAGTTGATGTCGGCGCGGATGTTGGTCTCCGAACCATAGCGCGAGCGGGCGGCTTTCTGGATAGCGTCGGCCATTGCGGCAAGCACGATTTCGCGGTCGATGACCTTTTCGCGCGCCACAGCATCGGCGATCTGCAGAAGCTCAAGCCGGTTAGCACTCACTGCCATTTTTTTATCTCCGTAAGTCGCATAATTGCGGGGATCGCCCGTTTTCCGGGCTTTACGTTGGAATTAGTCTTCGTCTGCTTCGTTTTCGTCGTTCTGGTTTGCGGCAGCGGCCTTGGCCGCCTTGTCTGCCCGCAGCGCATCACGAATAAGGTCGTCCGTCAGAATGAGCTTCGCATCCGAAAGCGCAGTGAACGGAACGATGACTGTCGGCTCTTCGCCATAAGCGATCTGGTCGCGTTCCAGCTTGAAACCGTCAGCATCAACCTCAACGATCTTGCCGCGAAACCGCTTGCGGTTCTCGACCAGAATGGAGGTTTCGACCTTCACCAGATGGCCCTGCCAACGGGTAAAATCCGATTTGCGAACCATCGGCCGGTCGATGCCGGGCGAGGAAACTTCGAGATGATACGCCTTATCGACGGGATCTTCCACATCAAGAACCGGTGAAATGGCCATGGAGATGGCTTCACAGTCCTCAACGGTCATCGTGCCGTCTTCCCGCTCCGCCATCACCTGCAGGGTCATGCCGTTCTGGTTGGAAAGCCGCACGCGTACCAGAACATAGCCCATACCTGCCAGAACAGGCTCGATGATTTCGGCAATACGCTGGTCGATGCCGGTTTCGGTTATCAGTCGCGGTTCATGTGCGGTGTCTGCCATATGGCCTTCCGGTCTCTCTTTTTCATCGGGCGATGCGCCCGCCGTTTCCGGCTCGCCTAACGAAAAAGAGCGGAGCCTTGCGGCCCCACTCTTCATCAAGCGATCAAGAATTTCAGGGGTCATATAGACCCATCGGGGCAGGATTGCAAGGTTTTCGCCAAAATCGACGACACTGGAGGCAATCGTCACATTTTCACCCCGACGATGGCGCAGGGGGTGGATTGATTTTCGGCACTGTCTATAGTTGCCGTTTGATAAATCGCAGTTGCATCAAGTGGACAGATCGTGCCTGACCGTAAATCGCCACTCGCGCCTTTAAGGCATTTGACCTACAGACGAATCTGGTTTGCGAGCATCGCCTCGAATTTCGGCGGGCTGATCCAGGCGGTGGGTGCGGCCTGGATGATGACCTCGCTGTCGAGTTCGGAAAACATGATCGCGCTGGTGCAGGCCTCCACCTCGCTGCCGATCATGCTGTTCTCGCTGATTTCAGGCGCGCTCGCCGACAGTTTCGACCGCCGACGCATCATGATTTCGGCGCAGATACTGATGCTGACGGCCTCCGTGCTGCTCACCGTCTTTGCCTGGTCGGGATGGCTCACGCCCTGGCTGCTGCTGTTCTTCACCTTCATGATCGGTTGCGGCACCGCGCTCAACAATCCATCGTGGCAGGCGTCCGTCGGCGAAATGGTGCCGCGCGAGGATTTGCCGGCTGCGGTGACGTTGAACAGCGTCGGCTTCAACATTACCCGCAGCGTCGGACCGGCCATTGGCGGTATCATCGTCGCCGCCGCCGGTGCCGCCGCCGCCTTTTTTGTCAATGCGCTGAGCTACTTCACGCTCATCTACGCCCTGTTTCGCTGGCAGCCGCCGAAATATGCCTCGAGCCTGCCGCGTGAGCAGCTGCTGGCGGCCATCTCGGCTGGCATGCGTTATGTGGCGATGTCGCCCAACATCGGCAAGGTGCTGGTGCGAGGCTTCCTTTTCGGCCTTTCCGCCAGTGCCATCCTTGCCCTGATGCCCATCGTCGCCCGTGATCTGGTGGAGGGCGGCCCCTTGACTTACGGCGTCATGCTGGGTGCATTCGGCGTTGGTGCCATCGGCGGCGCGCTGGTCAGCGCGCGCCTGCGGGAGGTCATGTCGAGCGAATGGATCGTTCGCGTGGCTTTTCTCGGCTTTGCTTTCAGTGCCGGAGTGACTGCAATCAGCACCAATGCCATCATCACGTCCCTGGTGCTGACGATCGCCGGCGCCTGTTGGGTTCTGGCGTTGTCGCTCTTCAACACCATCGTTCAGCTTTCCACGCCGCGCTGGGTGGTGGGCCGGGCGCTTTCGCTTTACCAGACGCTGACCTTTGGCGGTATCGCCGTCGGCAGCTGGCTATGGGGTGAACTTGCCGAGGACTACGGCATTTCCTATTCCCTGCTGGGCTCCTGTCTCCTGATGCTGCTCGGCGTTGTCGTGGGTTTCAAACTTGCCATGCCGGCGTTCGCCTCGCTCAATCTCGATCCGCTCAACCGGTTCGTGGAGCCGCCGCTCAGGCTCGATATCAAGCCGCGCAGTGGTCCCATCGCCATCCTTATCGACTATGAAATCCACGACGAAGACCTTGGTGAATTCCTGCCGCTGATGGCGGAGCGTCGCCGTATCCGTATCCGCGATGGCGCCCGCAACTGGAACCTGATGCGCGATCTCGAAAACCCTGATATCTGGACGGAAAGTTACCATGTGCCGACTTGGGTGGAATATGTCCGCCATAACCACCGCCGCACCCAGGCGGATGCGGAAGCCTGGGACCGGCTGCTCGAGCTTCACCGCGGCAAGACGCGCCCCCGGGTGCATCGGATGATCGAGCGGCAGACCATTCCACCGACCGACGACATCTTTCACAAGCCGCATACTGACCAGCATTGACAGGTGTTGAACTCCACCAGCGCTTATCTTGTCACGTTCGTTTTGCAAAATGCGCATAGGCTGCAAAAAGGTGGAATGCGATATGGAAGATCGGAATTTTGTCTTCAGGCGTGCGGAACTTGCAGAAAGCGAGAGCGTCGCCGCAATAGCACGTATTTCCCGCCGGCATTTTCTTCCCTATGTGCCGGACCTACACAGTTTCGAAGAAGACAGAGAATATTTTAGCAATATTGTTTTCACCGAGAGTGAAGTCTGGGTTGCGGAGGAAGACGGGATTTTAGCTGGCTTTTGTGCCTTCCGGCTCCAATGGCTGGATCATCTTTATTGCTTACCCGCCTATGTGGGCAAAAATCTCGGAATGAAGTTGTTGGATAAAGCGAAGCAAGGACAAATGCGCCTCCAACTGTGGGTCTTCCAGCAAAATATCCGCGCCATAAGCTTTTACGAGCGCCATGGTTTCCGCAAAGTGCGGGAAACGGACGGGTCCGGTTGCGAGGAAAATTTGCCGGATGCGCTCTACGAATGGCGTGCGCAGCCGGTGACGGACCCATGGAAATCAGCGTAGGCGGCCCTTCAGCGTCGCATCAGGAAAACATGTTGGCGCCAGACCGTTCTTGGTCTGCCAGTCGCCGAGTGAGCGACGCGTCTTGAAACCGGCCAGCCCGTCCGCCTTTCCCACATCGTAACCCTTGGCGACCAGCGCCTTCTGCATGGTGAGGACATCCGAGCGCAGCATAGAGCCGACATTGCCCCATTCCCCCTTGAACGGTCCTGCGCCATGGGCGATGCGGTCGGCGAGATTGCCGATGAAAAGGGCGTAGAGATCGGAATTGTTATATTCCTTGATGACGTAGAAATTCGGTGTCACCACGAATTCCGGCCCATGCCGCCCGGCCGGCACCAGCATCATGCCATCGGCGGTCAGGTCATTGGCGGGAAAGGCTTTTCCGGAAATGCGGGTAATGCCCATCTTCGCCCAGTCGGCCACCGGCCGGGCCAGATCAGGGCCTTCCTGCGCGCAGGAGACATTGGCCGGGATGGATACTTCGAAACCCCAGTCGCGATTGCGTTGCCAGCCGCGCGCAGAAAGATAGTTCGCTATGGATGCCAATGCATCCGGCACTGAATTCCAGATATCGCGATGACCGTCGCCATCGAAGTCCACGGCATATTTCAGATAGCTCGACGGCATGAATTGCGGCTGGCCGAGCGCACCGGCCCAGGAACCCATCATGCGCGAGGCAGCGATATCACCGCTTTCGACGATCTTCAGCGCATCGATAAGCTCGGCACGGAACATCTCCTTGCGGGTGGACATATAGGCCTTCGTGGCCAAGACATCGATCACGGAATGGGGAAGTTTTGCCCGACCGAAACCGGATTCGCGGCCCCATATGGCAACGACGATATCGCCGGGCACGCCATATTTGGCCTCTATCCGGCGTAGCGTCGCCGCGTGGGTGGAGGCAAGCGAACGCCCGGTGGCTGCTAGCCCCTGTAGCCGCTTTTCGGAGAAATAGGCGCCTGGCGAGGAAAATTCCGCCTGACTCTGGCTCTGTTCCTTCGGCGGTTTCTGGCCGGGAATGACGAGATCGGGCAGGTTCCAGCTGATGGACAGACCGCTGAGCGTGGCTTCAAGCGTCTTTTGCGAAATGCCGGCCTTGCGGGCTTCCGGCCAGATCTCTTTTTTCAGCCAGGCATGAAATTCGACATCATATCGCGCTGCCGCCGCTCCTGTCGGTGCCGATTGCGCCAACGCCGTCGTTGCTGAAAAAACGGAAAGAAGGCCAGCCAGTGCCTTCGTGGCAAAACGGTTTCGCATTCGGTCTCCTCTTTGAATGACGGGGAGGGAGGGGCGCTTTAGATTGTCGTGCGCGCCCGAAGCGCCGCCGTCAATGTCCCCTCATCGAGATAATCGAGCTCACCGCCCACCGGCACGCCGTGCGCAAGCCGGGTGATCTTGATGTCGAGACCGGAGAGGCGGTCGGTGATGTAATGGGCGGTTGCCTGCCCTTCCACAGTCGCATTGACGGCGATGATGAGTTCGCGAATGCCGCCGGCGCTCACACGGTCGATGAGGCCCTTGATGTTCAGGTCCTCCGGCCCAACGCCGTCCAGCGGCGACAGCGTGCCACCCAGAACATGATAGGCGGTGTTCATCGCGCCTGTCCGCTCGAGCGCCCACAAATCCGACACGTCTTCCACCACGATGATGACCGACTGATCGCGCCGGTCGTCGGTGCAGACGGTGCAGGGATCGATCGTATCGACATTGCCGCAGCAGGAGCAGATCTTCACTTTGTCGTAGGCTTCGCCCATGGCGTGTCCCAAAGGCCCGAGAAGCTGCTCCTTCTTCTTGATGAGATGCAGCGCCGCCCGGCGCGCCGAGCGGGGGCCAAGCCCCGGCACTTTTGCCAGAAGCTGGATCAGTTTTTCGATTTCAGGGCCAGTGACTCGTTTTGCCATGAGCGCTTTCTACTGCATAAATTAGGAAACGGGAATCATGAAGCGCGAAGGGCAGTCCATGAAAATACGGGCGGTGTGCCGGGGCGAGGCGACAAGCCTGCCGGGAAAGACGACGAAGACGGGTATCTTCAAGCACGCGGTGCAGGGGCCGGTGATGGTCGATGCCCAGGGCATCGTCAGCGACGCCGTTTGCAATCGCAAACACCACGGCGGGCCGGACCAGGCGATCTACGTCATGGGTTCGGCCGATCTCGACTTCTGGTCCCATTCTCTTGGCTATGCGGTTGAACCGGGTTTTTTCGGCGAAAATCTGGTCATCGATGATGTCGACAGCGCAGAGCTGCACGTTGGCGACAGGTTCAAGGCAAATGAAGTCGTGCTGGAAGTGACCGCCGCGCGCATTCCCTGCGCCACGCTGTCGGCCCGGATCGGCGATCCCGATTTCGCTCCTCGGTTCCGGCATGCGGGCCATCCGGGTTTTTATTGCCGGGTATTGAGCGGTGGAATGCTCGCTGCCGGGGAGGAGATCGCCTTTGAAGCCTATCAGGGAACGAAGCTGGCGATACCAACCATTTTGCAACGATTTCGTCCATTGCGGCTAAGCGTGTCGGAACGTGCGGCCTATCTCGAAACACCGCTGGCAAGCCGGTTCCGGGCGATGCTGGAAGTCTGAAAACAGATGACCGCCAAACCGGCTGAAGGCCGGAATGGCGGACAGATCATCAAATCAGAATGGCAGCTTCATGCCGGGGGGCAGCGGCAGACCGGCGGTCAGGCCAGCCATCTTTTCCTGGGCCTGCGCCTCGCCCTTACCCTTCGCGTCCTTGTGGGCCGCAACGATGAGGTCCTCGAGGATTTCGACTTCGTCTTCCTTGAGCAGCGACGGATCGATCTTCAGACCACGCATTTCGCCCTTGCCGTTCAGGATAACGGTCACCAGACCGCCGCCGGCACGTCCTTCGATTTCAAGCGCAGCAATTTCTTCCTGCACCTTCTCCATCTTGGACTGCATTTCCTTGACCTTGCCCATCATGCCCATGATGTCGCGCATATGCCAATCTCCTGTTCTTCTTGTTTAAAACTCGATGTCGTCGCCGGGAAGGATGTCGCCTTCGCTCGATTCGGCAACCGATGGCGGGGTGATATCCTCCGCCTCATCCTGCAACGCGGCGCGGATGCGCACGTCGGTGATTTTAGCACCCGGAAACTGCGCCAGAATCGCGGCGACGTCAGGGTCCTGCCGTGCATCGACGAGACGCGCATCGCGGGCGTTGCCTTCGGCTTCGACAAGCGTCGGCTCGCCCTGCTCCTTGCTGAGGCTGACGATCCAGTGGATGCCGGTCCATTCCTTCAGCTTAACGCCTAGTTCGCCGGGAAGTGAGCCGGGTGCGCCCTCGCCGAGGCGCATATCAAGCCGGCCGGGCTCCAGCCGCACCAGCCGCACGAAGTTGCGAACCTTCGCCCGCATGACCGGATCGCGGTTTTTCTGGCAGAGATCGGCTATATCCTGCAGCGAATTAACGGGAACTTTCGGCTCCGGTCTCTCTTCGGTTTTCGGGGAAGCGACCTGCATCTCCTGCGGCCGGCTATCTGGAACGGCGCGCAGCATCGTGGATGGCTGCGGACCGGCCTGCCTCGGGGCGGCAAATTCTGCAGGTCTTCCGGCTGCCACGGTCTGCGCCGACGAATAGGCGCGCGCGCCACCACCATTGCCGCCGCCTGAAGGCGCGCCATTGGCATAACCGCCGCCATCGCCATTCGAAAGTTCGAGCAGGCGACGTGCCGCATCCTCAGGTGCGGGTAGATTGGCGGCATGCGAAAGTCGGATCAGCACCATCTCGGCAGCACCGGCGGGGCGAGAAGCGTTTTCCGTTTCCGGAATTCCCTTCAGCAGCATCTGCCAGATGCGCGACAGCGCCGTCACGGCGATGGTGTCGGCAAACTCCGCGCCACGCACGCGCTCCACTTCGGAGAGCGAGGGGTCTTCCGCCGCATCAGGCACGTATTTCATCCGAGTGACGAGGTGGGTGAAGTCGGCAAGATCGTTCAACACGACGACGGGGTTCGCGCCGGCCTCATATTGCCCGTTGAATTCCGCAAGGGCAGCGGCAACATCACCCTTCACGATATGCTGGAAAAGATCGACGATGCGCGCACGGTCGGCAAGACCCAGCATGCCGCGCACTGCTTCTGCCTCCACACGGCCGCCGCCATGCGCAATCGCCTGATCGAGCAGCGACAGGCCGTCGCGGGCGGAACCTTCGGCCGCACGCGCAATCATGGATAGAGCCTGCGGATCGGCCTCGAAGCCTTCCTTGCCGGCAATGGCGGTAAACAGCCCGACGAGATCAGCAGCGCTGATGCGGCGCAGATCGAACCGCTGACAGCGTGACAGAACCGTGATCGGAACCTTGCGGATTTCCGTTGTCGCGAAGATGAACTTCACATGCTCCGGCGGCTCTTCCAGGGTCTTCAAAAGACCGTTGAAAGCCTGCGTCGAGAGCATGTGTACTTCGTCGATGATATAGACCTTGTAACGCGCCGAGACCGGGCGATAGCGCACCTGCTCGATAATCTCGCGAATATCGTCGATACCCGTATGGGAGGCGGCGTCCATCTCGATGACGTCGACATGCCGGCCTTCCATGATCGCCTGGCAATGTTCGCCGGGAATGCGCAGATCGATGGTCGGCTTGTCGATGGTGTCGGTCTTGTAGTTCAGCGCACGGGCGAGAATGCGGGCCGTGGTGGTTTTGCCCACACCGCGAACGCCCGTCAGCATATAGGCCTGCGCGATACGTCCGGTCTCAAACGCATTCGTCAGCGTGCGGACCATCGGCTCCTGGCCGACCATCAGATCGGAAAAATCCTTCGGGCGATATTTGCGTGCCAGTACCCGGTAGCCGGTCCCGACCTGGGATTCGCTCGATGTGGTGGGTACGGTATCGCTCATCGCCTCGCCAGTTTGTTTTGCCAGTTATCTTGGGGCGCAGTTGTCTTGGGGCGCGGAACTGGCCCGGCGAAAGCTGAGCACGGCATTTAAAAAAGGTGGGAGGCTGGCACGGCGACCCGTGCCGGGCTCGTTAGGGCTGCTTCCTTCCGGACCTGACCCGGTTGGCGAGTGGCTCGTCCACCACCAACCTCCCGGGGCCACATATCGGCAATATCGACAGCAAATGCAAGCCAAGCCTTCAAAAAACTGCTATCACGATGAAAACAAACATGGAGGACGCCTTGGAGACATTCCAGCTGGACGAAAGACTGGCGCGCGACAGCGTGCTTGTGACACGTTTGGGTCTTTGCGAGCTGCGCTTGCAAAACGACAGTCGCTGGCCCTGGCTGGTGCTGGTGCCGCAGCGGGATGGCGTCAGCGAATTGTTCGATCTCACTCCGCTCGATCAGGCCGTGCTGACATTCGAGACCAATCTCGTCGCATCCGCCTTGAAGGACATCACCGGAGCCACCAAGATTAATGTCGGCGCTTTGGGCAATATCGTCCGGCAGCTGCATGTCCACATTATCGCTCGCAATGAAGGCGACACCTGCTGGCCCGGTCCCATCTGGGGTCACGGAACGGCGGTACCGTATGCGGCGGGCGAAAAGGAAAGCCTCATGAAAAAAATCTCCGGCGCGCTCTGATGATATCAATGAAAATTTTCGAAACCACGGCACCCCATCCCGAAGCAAGCCTGCTGACGGCCTTTTCCAAAAATGCTCTCGACCGTTTCGCCGAAAAGCGCGCCGAGGAGTGCGTTGCCGAGGCGCTGAAAGTCGACGGCACCCATATTTTCGCCTTTTCAGGTAACCGGCTGGTCCTCAAGCATGACGAGCAGGTGATCGACCCCCTGTTCGCCGCCTATGAACTGGCAGAGTTGCAGCCGGATTTCGACAATGCCGTGCTGCTCGGCTATCGCGAAACCGGCGAACCACGTATTGCGGTGCCCGTCGCCATCGCGGAGGACCAGCTGGCAAGCCACTACAAGCTGGCCGATGCCCGCACACTTTACCGCGATCATCTGCTGGATGAAGAGTTGTTGAGCGAGGTGGCCCAAGCCGTCAGCCTGACGCACTGGAACGGCGACAATCGTTTCTGCGGACGATGCGGCGGCACCATGGAGCTGCGAATCGGCGGCTATAAGCGCATCTGTTCGGCTTGCAACCACACGATTTTTCCCCGCACCGATCCCGTCGTCATCATGATGACGATCGACATCGAGCGCGATCTTTGCCTGCTTGGCCGCGGCGCTCATTTTGCGCCGGGCATGTATTCATGCCTCGCCGGTTTCGTTGAGCCGGGAGAGACGATCGAACAGGCCGTGCGCCGGGAAACGCATGAGGAATCGGGCGTCGACGTCGGTCGTGTTCGCTACCACGCGTCCCAGCCATGGCCGATGCCGCACACGTTGATGATCGGCTGTTATGCCGAGGCGCTCTCATCCGAAATTGCGCGCGACGAAATAGAGCTTGAGGATTGCCGCTGGTTCACACGAGAAGAGGTGGCGAAGATGCTGGACGCACCGGCGGGGGAAGGTTTGTCGGCTCCGCCGATCGGCGCAATCGCGCATCGGCTGATGCGCGATTGGGTGGAGTGGCCAAAGTGACCTAACGGCCTGCGGTTGGCTCAGCTCTGGTTGAGCTTGCCGCGCATGGGGTGACCCTTGTAAACTCCGAGAATTCGGACCTTCTCGGAAAAGAAGCGCAGTTCATCCAGCGCGTGCCGCACGGATTCGTCTTCGGGATGCCCCTCAATGTCGGCATAAAACTGCGTCGCCACAAACTTGCCGCCCAGCTGATAGCTCTCAAGCTTGGTCATGTTGATGCCATTGGTCGCGAAACCGCCCATGGCTTTGTAAAGCGCGGCGGGAATGTTGCGGACGTTGAAGACGAAGGTCGTGACGAGAATCTCGTCGCTCGTCTGGCGCTTCGCCCAGTTTTCATCGCGCGACAGCACCACGAATCGGGTGACGTTGTTCTCGGAATCCTCGACATTCTCGGCGAGAATATCGAGGCCGTAGAGGCTGGCGGCAAGGCGCGGCGCAAGGGCAGCCATGCTTCGGTCGCCCGTTTCGGAAACGAGCCTTGCCGAACCCGCGGTATCGCCGGCGATGACAGGCTTCCAGCCGTTGGAGCGAATGATCTTGCGGCACTGGCCAAGTGCATGGATATGGCTGTGCACGGTGCGGATTTCGTCCTTCGTCACGCCCGGCATCACCATCAGCTGAAAACGGATCGGCATGAAATATTCGCCGATGATGTGCAGGCGTGATTCGGGCAGCAGATGGTGAATATCCGCCACCCGGCCGGCGAGCGTGTTTTCGATCGGGATCATGCCGAGGTCAGCTTCGCCGTTTTCGATGGCGTTGAAGGCATCCTCGAATGTCGGGCACGGCAGAGGCTCCATATCCGGAAACATGTCGCGGCAGGCCATGTCGGAATTCGCGCCGAATTCGCCCTGGAAGGCAATACGATTGGTGGTCAGGCTCATGAAAACTGTCCGTTAATGGGTTCTGCTTGCGAGAATTTTGCGGGCTTTTTCGAGGTCATGCGGCGTGTCGACGCCGAGCGGTACAGAGTGGACGATTTCCGCGTCGATGCGCATGCCGGCCTCGAGTGCCCGCAACTGCTCCAGCCGTTCGCGCTTTTCCAGAGGGGACGGCGGCAGGCTTACGAATGTCTCCAGCGCTGCACGGCGATAGGTGTAGAGACCGATGTGATGATAAAGCGGGCCATCGCCATAGGGCGCGGTGGTGCGCGTAAAATAAAGCGCGCGCAGTCTCGTATCGGAAAGCGGGCTGCCGACGACTTTCACGACGTTGGGATTGGTCTTTTCCTGTTCATCGGTGATTTCGACCGTCAGCGTCGCAATGTCGACGGCGGAATTTTCCAGTGGGCGCAGCGAGGCGCGAATTGTTTCCGCCTCGATGGTCGGGAGGTCACCCTGGACATTGATGATATAGTCGGCCTTGCCGTAGGGATCGGCCTTTTGCAGCGCTTCGAAAATCCGGTCCGAACCGGATTGATGGTCGTCGCGCGTCATCATCACGTCGAAACCCGCACTTTGAACGGCGGAAAACACCTGTTCGTCATCAACGGCAACAACGATTCGTTCCGCGCCTGCTTCCCGCGCTCGCAGTGCCACCTGCACGATCATCGGCTTGCCGCCGATGTCGGCGAGCGGCTTGCCAGGCAGGCGCGTGGATGCCATCCGCGCCGGTATGAGGACGACAGCTTTCTCGAATTCCCGATTCTTCATCCGACACCCTTCAAATCCCGACCGAAAAGTGTCAAAACGTCACGGTGTGGGGAACATTATTCAAGTTGCGCAGGCTGTGCAAAAGCCATAGCTTTCGAGCAATTTCAAGATGCCCGGTTATATGGAGCGGATGCGAGGGAGCGCATATAGATGAATTCTTATGTTAATATGGGCGTTGGGGCGTTGCTGGGCACGGTTTTCGTTCTGATGTCGGTGTCGATTGCCTCTGAGGGCATTTTCCATGCACCGGCGCCCGAGAAGGAAGGTTTCGCTATTGTTGCCGCCGAAAGCGGTGGCGAAGCCGGTGGCGGAGAAGCTGCGGCAGCCGCGACGCCGATTGCAAAACTGCTTGCGAGCGCCGACGCCGCCAAGGGCGAGGCGGTCTTCAAGAAGTGTACGAGCTGTCATACCGGAGAGAGTGGTGGTCCAAACAAGGTCGGCCCCAATCTCTTCGATGTCGTCAACCGGCCGATCGCCAGCCACGAAGGTTTCAGCTACTCCGCAGCGATGAAGGATTTTTCCAAGGGCGGCTCCGTCCACTGGGATTACGATCACCTCAACTACTTCCTGGAAGCTCCGAAGAAACATGTTCCCGGCACGGCCATGGGCTTTGCAGGCGTGAAGAAGGAAACGGAAAGAGCCGACCTCATCGCTTATCTGCGCTCGCTATCGGCAAGCCCTGCGCCGCTTCCGGATCCGAATGCGCCGCCCGCACCGATGAACTGATTGTCTTCATGGTTGCATGATGAAAGCCCGGCAGCGCTGCCGGGCTTATACATTAAAGGCCGGAGCATCGTTATGATGTTCCGGCCTTGTTTGTCTTGAGGGCGATTGCAACACCGTCGAGACGACGCAAGGGCAATCGAAGCGGCGGACGTGAGAATCAGAAGCCCTTGCCGCCGCGCACCTCGGATATCACGGTGCCGACCATGATCTTGATATCCAGCCAAATCGAAAAATTCTCGACGTAATAAAGATCTGAGACGATCCGGGCGCGCGCCTTGTCGCTGCGGTCCGTCGGGCCGCGCAAACCTCGCATCTGCGCAAGGCCGGTAATGCCCGGCCGCACCCGGTGCCGCATGTGATAGTGCGGAACCAGTTCTTCGTAGAGGCGTCCTGCGGCCAGCATCCCGATGGCATGGCAACGCGGCCCGACCAGGGACATATCGCCCTTCAGCACATTCAGAAGCTGCGGCAGTTCATCAATATTGGTGCGGCGAAGAATAGCGCCGACGCGGGTAACGCGGGGATCGTCTTTAACCGTTTGCGCTACACCGGTCGCATCACACAGATCGCTTTTCATGGAGCGGAATTTATAGACACGGATCTTCCGTCCGTTCATGCCCCAACGCACCTGTGAAAACAGGACCGGTCCTTTGCTATCCAGTTTCACCAGCGCTGCTACCGTGATCAACACGGGGGCGAGCGCGACAAGGGCAATGGTTGCCCCCGCTATGTCCATCATTCTTTTCAGCGCGAACTGACTGCGCTTAGACGCCGAGATGCCTTTTTCAAAGGAAGGCTGCGTCGGTGTCAGTTCAAAAGTCGCTAATGTAGAATTGGCTGCCCCGTAAAAAGCAGCCGACGACGAGCTTTCAGTACCCAGCATAATATCACGCCCTGAAAAGTTCTTTTGTTGGAAATATTAAAATATATTAATGGTTAACAATTTATTTACCATAGAATACTGCTGAAATGTAGCTTCTTTTTTACAAAAATCAATCTAAGGTTAATGTGCATGCACGCTTATGTTGCGGCCTTACGCCAGGCATGCCCGGGACTGCGGATGCAGCCGCTTCAACGGGTGTTTGAAAGCTAAATGCTAATAGGATAAACGTGGCCAGTCCTGAGATCGGGGTCTGCTGCGGCTTTTTGCCGTCAATTCCCCATCAGAATGTCGAGCAGGGTCGTCTGCTTGGGCCTGGGTGACGCCTGACCACCAATATCGGCGGGCGGGACGGGGCCGTTCTCGGCTGAATAGCCGGGTTCGATATCGCGGGAGGGTAGAGTGGCGGGCGGCATCGGCGGGCCGGGCTGAGGTTGGTTCGCTGGAGCGGGAGCGTCGGGATAGACCCGACTGTCAGTCGATCCACCGCCGAGCGCATTGGAAATGAGGTCGCCAATGGAGGAGGGGGCGTTCTCAGGCGCCGGCTGCTGCATGTCGCCAAGCGGCGGTACACCGCCTGCACCGAGGCCAAATAGCGGCGCGGGCGAAAGGCCGGAGTGGGCAGCCGTCATGAAGTCTTTCCAGGCGCGGGCAGGAAGCCCGCCGCCCGTTACCTTTTTCATCGATGTGCCATCGTCGTTGCCGAACCAGACCCCGGTGGTGAGATTGCTGGTGTAGCCGACAAAAAGGGCGTCGCGGAAGGACTGCGTCGTGCCAGATTTTCCTGCCGCCTGCCAGCCTTGCAGGCGCGCGGCCTTGCCGGTGCCTTCAGTGATGACGCGGGACAACATGCCGTTCATGGTCGCGGCAATCTCTTCGCTCAGCACGCGCGGCGGATTGTCGTATTTGTTTTCATAAAGCACCTTGCCGTCGGCATCGGTGATGCGTTTGACGATGTGCGGCGTCGCCTTGTAGCCGCCGTTCATGAAGGGGGCGTAAGAGGCGGTCAGCTCCATCAGCGATACTTCCGACGTGCCAAGCGCGATGGAGGCATTGTTCTGGAGCTCGGATTCAATGCCCATACGATGCGCCACCTGGGTTACCCGCTCGGGTCCGACTTCCATGACCAGTTGCGCGGCAATCGTGTTCAGTGAATTGGCGAGAGCCGTTGCGAGCGTGACTTCGCCTCGATATTTCTTCTCGTAATTTTCCGGTGTCCAGTTGCCGATGCGTACAGGCCCGTCGTTGCGGATGGTGTATGGGGTCAAGCCCGATTCGAGGGCTGCGACGTATACGAAGGGCTTGAAAGCCGAACCGGGCTGCCTTTTTGCTTTCACGGCGCGGTTAAACTGGCTTTGGGCGTAATCTGCCCCGCCAACGACGGCGCGGATCGCGCCCGTCCCGTCAATGGAAACCAGCGCTGCCTGTGAAGCGCCCTGTTTCTTGCCGTCACCCTGGAGGACGTGGGACAGCGCCTTTTCGGCATCGCGTTCGAGATTGGGATCGATCGTCGTGTCGACGACAATGTCCTGCTTGACGTCGCCGACGAGATTGCGAACCTCCTCCAGCACCATATCGGCGGCATAATGCTCGGCGCCTGACCAGAAACGTTTCGCCTTGGTCGGCGGCTGCGACATGGCAGTCTTGATCTCGTCGTCGGTGATGAAACCGACATCGCGCATGGATTGCAGCACGACCTGCGCCCGCTCCTCCGCCGCCTGCGGATCGCGCGCGGGTGAAAGACGCGAGGGGGCTTTCAGAAGTCCGGCGAGCATGGCTGCCTCGCCCAGATTGACGTCCCGCGCCGACTTGTTGAAATACCGCCGCGAGGCCGCCTCGACGCCATAGGCATTGGAGCCGAAATAGACGCGGTTGAGATACATCGCCAGGATTTGGTCCTTGGTGAACTTGTGCTCCAGCCAGAAGGACAGCAGAACTTCCTGAACCTTTCGCTCCAGCGTGCGATCCGGGGAAAGGAAGAGATTTTTTGCCAGCTGTTGCGTCAGCGTCGAGCCACCCTGAACGGTGCGCCCCGTCAACAGGTTCGTAACGATGGCGCGTCCGAGGCCGAGCGGATCGACCCCGAAATGCGAATAGAACCGCCGGTCCTCGATCGCCATCACGGCCTGCGGGATGTAGGGCGACATGTCTTCCAGCGCCAGCGCCTCACCGCCGGTGGTGCCGCGATTGGCAAGAACGCTGCCATCGACGGAAACGATCTTCACATTCGGCGGGCGTTCGGGAATGGACCAGCTGCTGGCGCTCGGCATCCGCGCGCCGTAATAAAGGACAAGCGCGGCAACACCGATGCCGCCCCATATGCCGAGTACGATGCACCAGTAGAACAGTGAGCGGATGAACCCCGTGACGCCACGGCCTGAACTGCGGTTGCGCTTTTGGCTTTTTCCGGATTTTCTGCGGCTTGCTGGAGACTTTGCTTTTTTGGCTTCCTGCTTTGCAGTTCCGCTGATGCGCTCGCTGGCATCAAGACGCAGGTCATCACCGGACTCGTGGAAATCCCCGAAGGAAGGTTCTACCCGTTCGCGTGATTTTCCCTTGCCTGCCATCCAGCCTAAATCGCTCCTTTTGCAAAACCGCACACCCGTCAGGGTTAAGCTTCTATGCCTGCTCGATCCTTAATCCAGGATGAAGAGTTTAAATGCGGCAATTTAAGGCGGGGTTAAGTCTTTAAGGGATCACATCGGCGTCATTGGCAGACGTCGATCCACGCCGCGCCCGTCAGTTCGGCCATCACGTCGGGCGAAATCTTGACGGCAGCATTGGTGGCGCCGGCAGCAGGCACCACTTCGCCATACTGTTTAAGCGACAGGTCACAATAGACCGGCAGGGCCGAGGGCAGGCCGAATGGGCATACACCGCCTACCGGATGACTGGTCACCGCAACAACCTCCTCTGGCCCAAGCATGCGCGGTTTCGCTCCAAAATGATCCCTGAATTTGCGGTTATCCAGCCGTTTTGTCCCGGCGGTAACGACGAGAAGAACGAGATCACCCGCCTTCAGGCAGATCGTTTTGGCAATCTGGTCGGGGTCAACGCCATGCGCCTCGGCCGCGAGTGCGACGGTTGCCGAACTGGCTTCCGTCTCGATCACGGTGATTTCGGGCGACTTCTCGGCAAAAAAGGCTCTGACAGATTCAATAGACATGCGTATTTCTTAGGCGTTACGACGAGTCGCTTCAAGGTGCCGCGCGCAAGCTATGCGTTTTCCGCAATGCTGCGCTGCGATGAAGCGTCTGTTTTTTAAGCTGATATGCTGTATCTTCAAATCATCGAAGCGACGCACTCCTCCTCCCAGCGTCGCCCGATTGGACTGACAATACTCCTCCTCCCAATTGTCAGTCAGTTTTAAGAACCCGGCGCACCTCCTCCCGCGCCGGGTTTTTGCTGTCTGGAGCTTTCAATTCCTCTCGCCCGGCATAGCCTAACGTGATCGTTTCGTTCAAAGAAACTTGACTTTCTGCGACTTGCGACCTAGGTACTTCGCCATCGATATTTGTTTGACGACCAGAGCTTCGGCGTCTTTTTTGACGCTCACGACGATCTTTTCCTTCAAATTCGACCCAAGTCCGCACTGCTCGCAGTGCAAATACAAAATTGCCAACGGAAGGAAATCGTTATGGCGACTGGTACAGTTAAGTGGTTCAACGCAACCAAGGGCTACGGCTTCATTCAGCCGGACGACGGTTCGCAGGACGTGTTCGTTCACATCTCTGCTGTTGAGCGTGCAGGTCTGACCGCCCTCAACGACGGCCAGAAGCTCTCCTACGAGCTGATGCAGGACCGTCGCTCGGGCAAGATGTCCGCAGGTAACCTCGTTGCTGCCTGATAAGCGCTTTGACCCGAAAGGGTCACATGCATGAATGGGAAGGCCGGATTTTTCCGGCCTTTTTCTTTTGCGGGCAGCGCTTTTCGCAGTAGCCCTTGAAAAGGCAAGGCCGGATGACAATATAGGGTTCAACGGTGCTCCAGGCCCGAAGCTTGGGAATGGCGCTTTTATAGAGTGCCGCTGCTGTTGCGTTAACCAAAGATTAACCAAAGCAGCTGATCCTGAGCCGGAAAGCAGCGTTGAGTTATTCGACGCGCTCTGGAGCATCAGACCGTTTGAACGCTTTGACCACGGATGTACTGGCATTGACGCAAAAACGGATAGAAAGGTCGGGCTCGCCCGGCCTTTTTGTTTTTATGGAATGAGAAGGCACCGAGCTTCCGGCACCTTCTCATTTTTGCATCATTTCGAAGCCAGCGCGTCGAGGATGCGGACCCAGGAGCGGATGCCCTTGTGGAAGGACTGCAGGTCGTATTTCTCATTCGGGGAGTGAATACGGTCATCGGTCAGTCCGAAGCCGACCAGCAGGGAGTCCATGCCCAGCATCTTCTGGAAATCACCAACGATCGGGATCGAGCCTCCCATGCCGATGACGACAGCCGGTTTTGGCCATTCCTCAGAAAGCGCGTTCTTGGCCTTGGTCAAAACGGGCGAATCATAAGACAGCTGAATGGCCGGAGAGCCGCCATGCTCGTGAAATTCCACCGAGCAATCGGCGGGAATCTTCGAGCGCACATAGGCCCGGAAGCTTTCGCGAATGGCTACGGGGTCCTGCTGGCCGACGAGGCGGAAAGACACTTTGGCAGAGGCCTTCGCGGCAATCACGGTTTTGAAACCATCGCCGGTATAGCCGCCGATGATGCCGTTGACTTCGGCCGTCGGTCGCGCCCAGGTCTGCTCCAGCACGGAGCGACCTTTTTCGCCTGATGGGATCGAGAGACCGACTTCGCCGAGAAAGGCTTCCGCGGTCCGGCTCAGCGTTTCCCAGGAGGCCTTGATGTTGGCTGGCGTCTCTTCCACGCCATCGTAAAAGCCGGGAAGCGTAACGCGGCCGGTCTCATCGTGAAGGCCGGCAAGAATATCGGTGAGGATGTGGATCGGGTTCGCAGCCGCACCACCAAACAGACCGGAATGCAGGTCGCGGTCGGCGGCGGTGATGACGACCTCTTCGCCGACGAGACCACGAAGCGCGGCAGCAATGGCAGGTGTGTCACGGTCCCACATGCCGGTATCGCAGACCAGCGCGTAATCGGCTTTCAGCTCCTCTGCATTGGCCTCGAGGAAAGGCTTGAGCGATGGCGAGCCGGACTCCTCTTCGCCTTCGAAAAGAATGGTGACACGCACCGGCAGGCCGCCATTCACCGCCTTATAGGCGCGGCATGCCTCCACGAAGGTCATCAGCTGACCTTTGTCGTCTGCCGTGCCGCGCCCCGTGATCACCTGCCGGCCGGCACCGATATCCTTGACGGCGGGCTCGAAGGGATCGTTTTCCCAGAGATCGAGCGGATCAACCGGCTGCACGTCATAATGGCCGTAGAAAAGGACGTGCGGTGCGTCCTCGGTGGCTGCGTCATGATGCGCCACCACCATGGGATGGCCGGCCGTATCGCGCACGGATGCCGTGAAACCGAGCGAGGTAAGCGTTCTTACCAGCCACTCGGCCGCCTTGCGGCACTCCGCCTTGTAGGCTGGGTCTGTGGAAATTGAGGGAATGCGCACCAGCTCGAACAGCCGCTCCAGGCTGGATGTGAGATTATCGTCGGCGGTGGAAAGAATGGGGGAAACGTCTGTCATCGCTGATCCTGTCATGTCTGTCGTGACCCGGCGAGAAACAAAACATCCGGGCATCGCGCATCGCGGGAAACATGCCCGGGTCGTCGTGAATCGACGAGCCCGCGGCGGCCGGAACGATAGAGCAGATCATGGAAACTGCGAAGCGCTTTCGCCCTGCAATGACTATTTTGCTTTTTTAGAGCTGTCGATCGCCCGGCGCATATATTCCAGCAGGAGTTGCCGTTCGAAGCGCCGGAAATCGGCAAGCAGACTGTCTTCGGTTGCCTCCGATGCGGCAATCGCATTGGCTTCCAGATCACGCCCGCGCTGAGTCAGTTCGATAATCTGGGCGCGGCGATCATTGGGGTGAGGCTTTCGAACGATCAACCCGTCTCGCTCCATCCGCGACAGCGTGTTGGCAAGGGTCGCCTGTTCAATGTCTATCCTATCCAGCAACTGCCGCTGGGTCAGACCCTCTTCGTGCCATAGCTCGGTGAGGATAGGGAACTGGCCGGGCGAGAAGCCAAGCGCAGCTGCCCTTTTCTGCAACGCCATGGTGAATTCGCGCGCCATCCGCGAGGCAAGATAGATCACTGATTCATCGCGGGAAAAGCTCATTCGTCCGTGCCTGAGAGATAGCTGCCGACAACCCGGCAATATTGATAGCACGATATATATCGCAGGATATGTTTAAGCCAAGTACGAACGGGGCGCAAAATAAAACCGCCACGGCCGGGAGGGGTCGGCCATGGCGGTCGTATTGGAGGACAAAGGCCCGGAGAGGGGGAAAG
This sequence comes from Agrobacterium tumefaciens, assembly GCF_017726655.1. Classification (NCBI taxonomy): domain Bacteria; kingdom Pseudomonadati; phylum Pseudomonadota; class Alphaproteobacteria; order Hyphomicrobiales; family Rhizobiaceae; genus Agrobacterium; species Agrobacterium tumefaciens. Next base: position 1,994,547 of record NZ_CP072308.1, on the reverse strand, counting down.
GCCTTTGTCCGGTCTGACGCGGCGGGGGACGAGCCAGCTATCAGACTACGGCGTGATCAGGCGCCGTCCTCTAAGAAATGTGTCTGCAAATGCGGCTTTTCAAGGGAAGCCTGGATTACAAATCGGTAAGGTGCGCCGATGTTTTATCGTGTTGCCTGTTCTTGCGTTTCGCTCGCATGGCGAGGAGGAAATTCGCACTCCCCACCAGTAAAACAAAGACTGCAAAGAACGTCAGTTGCTGCCCTAGGTCACCCAGAGGGTGGAGCACCAGCAATAGGAACGCCGCGAGCACCGCGGCTTCGAGAAGGTGAAATTCAGCAGTTGCGAGGGTGCCGCGCGTCGCGTCAAGACGCTCAGGAAAAAAGGCACGCAAGCCCGTGCCCGCCAGCAGAAAAAGCGGCGCCACGAGAGATTTCTGAAAGATTGTCGTTGCCGGCTCGTGCTGAAGCCATGAGGCGATGACAACGATAGCGGTGAGAAGAACGGCTCCGAAATAGGCATTGAGTATAGAAATTTTTGACATCGGCTTTTCCCTAGAAATCATCAAAGATATAGCCTCGCATCTGATCTCCACGATAGACCTTTCGCCTCTGGCGCGCTATCCATGCTACCCATGAAAAAAGGCGATCATCTCTTCCTCGTTGACGGTTCCGGTTTCATTTTCCGGGCCTTCCATGCCATCCCGCCGCTGAACCGCAAGTCGGACGGGCTGCCGGTCAACGCCGTCTCGGGCTTCTGCAACATGTTGTGGAAGCTTCTGAAGGATGCCCGTAACACCGATGTCGGTGTGACGCCGACGCACTTCGCGGTGATTTTCGATTATTCGTCGAAGACATTCCGCAACGAGCTCTACGACCTCTACAAGGCAAATCGCACTGCGCCGCCGGAAGATCTGGTGCCGCAATTCGGACTGATCCGGGAGGCGACGCGCGCCTTTAATCTTCCCTGCATCGAAACCGAGGGGTTCGAGGCCGACGATATCATCGCCACCTACGCCCGGCAGGCCGAGGCGATCGGCGCTGACGTGACCATCATCTCTTCCGACAAGGATCTGATGCAGCTCGTGACAGCCAATGTGCATATGTACGATGCCATGAAGGACAAGCAGATCGGCGTTCCCGATGTCATCGAAAAATGGGGCGTCGGCCCCGAAAAGATGATCGATCTGCAGGCGATGACCGGTGATTCCACCGACAATGTTCCGGGCATCCCTGGCATTGGCCCGAAGACGGCGGCGCAATTGCTGGAAGAATATGGCGATCTTGAAACGCTTCTGGCGCGCGCCGGCGAGATTAAACAGCAGAAACGTCGCGAAAACATCATTGCCAATGCCGATCTGGCCCGCATTTCGAGGCAGCTCGTGGCGCTGAGGACCGACGTGCCGTTACAGCAGTCGCTTGAAGAGCTGGTGCTGGAGCCGCAGAACGGCCCGAAGCTGATCGCCTTCCTGAAGGCAATGGAATTCACGACCTTGACCCGCCGCGTTGCGGAAGCGACGGATACCGATGCCTCCGCCGTCGATGCCGCCACCGTGCCGGTGCAATGGGGCGCCGATGCCCATGGGCCGGACCTTGATGCGCCAGCCGATGCTGTCAGCGCCGCCGGTACGATAGCTGCCGGAACCAACACTGCGGTTACCGGGGCTGCGCCTGCAAGAAAGGCATCTGGCGAAGGCAACGCCCCCGCCGATCTTGCGGCAGCACGACAGGCGCTTTTTGCCGCCGCCAAGATCGATACGACCGGGTATACGACGATCCGTGATCTTCAGACCCTTGACCTCTGGATTGCCGCGGCCCGCGAAACCGGCATTGTCGCCTTCGACACGGAGACAACCTCGCTCGACCCGATGCTTGCGGAACTTGTCGGCTTTTCGCTTGCCATCGCCGATAACGGCAAGGATGCCTCGGGGACCGATATCCGCGCCGCTTACATTCCCCTGACCCACAAAACGGGCTCGGGCGGCGATCTCTTTAGTGATGGTATCAGGCTTGCGGAAGGCCAGATTCCCTTTGCAGAGGCCTTGGCCCGACTTAAGGACCTGCTGGAAGACCCAACTGTCCTCAAGGTCGCACAAAACCTCAAATACGATTATCTGTTAATGAAACGTCACAGCGTCGTCATGCAGAGTTTTGACGACACGATGCTGATTTCCTACGTGCTTGAGGCCGGCAAGGCGACGCACGGTATGGATTCCCTCTCGGAGCGCTGGCTCGGCCACACGCCGATCCCGTATAAGGACGTCGCCGGCTCAGGCAAGTCGAGCGTTACCTTCGATTTCGTCGATATCGACAAGGCAACCGCCTATGCTGCCGAAGATGCCGATGTGACCCTCCGGCTCTGGATGGCCTTGAAGCCAAGGCTTGTTTCGGAGCGTTTGACCCGGGTTTACGAGCGGCTGGAGCGCCCCCTTGTCCCGGTTCTGGCGCATATGGAAGAGCGCGGTATCACTGTCGACCGGCAAATCCTCTCACGGCTTTCCGGCGAGCTCGCACAGAAGGCAGCCGCGTTCGAAGAGGAAATCTACGAACTGGCGGGCGAACGTTTCAACATCGGATCGCCTAAACAGCTTGGCGATATCCTGTTCGGCAAGATGGGCCTGCCAGGCGGGTCAAAAACCAAGACCGGCCAGTGGTCGACGTCGGCACAGGTTCTGGAAGATCTCGCGGCAGAAGGTGTCGAACTCCCGCGCAAGATTGTCGACTGGCGACAGCTGACAAAGCTCAAATCCACCTATACGGATGCGCTGCCCGGCTATATCCATCCCGAGACGAAACGGGTGCACACCTCCTATGCGCTCGCCTCGACAACGACAGGTCGCCTGTCATCGTCGGAGCCGAACCTACAGAATATTCCGGTGCGCACAGCTGAAGGCCGCAAGATCCGTACGGCTTTCATTTCCACGCCCGGCCACAAGCTTCTGTCGGCAGATTATAGCCAGATCGAACTGCGCGTGCTTGCCCATGTCGCCGACATTCCGCAGCTTCGAAACGCCTTTGAAAATGGTATCGACATTCATGCGATGACGGCATCGGAAATGTTCGGTGTGCCAGTTGAAGGCATGCCGTCGGAAGTACGCCGCCGCGCCAAGGCGATCAATTTCGGCATCATCTACGGCATATCGGCCTTCGGTCTCGCTAACCAGCTCGGCATCGCCCGCTCGGAGGCTGGCGACTATATCAAGAAATATTTCGAGCGTTTTCCCGGCATCCGCGACTATATGGAGGCGACCAAGGCCTTCGCCCGTGAGAATGGCTATGTCGAAACCATATTTGGTCGCCGTTCCCATTATCCAGAAATCCGCTCCTCCAATCCCTCGGTGAAGGCCTTCAACGAGCGTGCCGCCATCAATGCGCCCATTCAGGGGTCCGCTGCCGATATCATCCGGCGCGCCATGATCCGCATCGAGCCGGTGCTGGAGGCCGAAAAGCTTTCCGCCCGCATGCTTTTGCAGGTGCATGACGAACTCATCTTCGAAGTCGAAGAAGCGGAGATCGAAAAGACCCTGCCGGTCGTCGTTTCTGTCATGGAAAATGCGGCCATGCCGGCGATCTCCATGAGAGTGCCGCTGAAAGTGGATGCGCGCGCGGCCGACAATTGGGATGAGGCACATTGACCCCCTCTTGAGCCGGCGGCGTCATGATCCTGTCGCGTGCAGAGCCTAGGGAAAACTTCTGACAAGGAGTTTTCCCATGCACGCCCCGCTCGTCTCGAATGGTCTCGACTATATTTCCGCCGCCACGCACGATCAGCCGCCGCGCCATCTGGGCACGCGCTTCAATGCGGGCGGCGAGTTTCTGCCAGAGCCTGGCAATACTGTCGTAAGCCATCTTGTCAGCGGCTCGCAGACGGAGAAAGCCATCATCGCGACCCGCCAGCGCTTTATGGACATGGCCAAGGCGTCGCAACTTGCCTTCACGCCCGTTTCCAGCCTGCATATGACCGTGTTTCAAGGCATCATCGAGTTTCGTCGTGCTTTGCCGTATTGGCCGGAAAACATGCCTCTCGATACGCCGATAGACGCGATGACGGACTATTACCGTGATCGGCTCTCCGCGTTTCCGGCCCTGCCGGCATTCAACATGCAGGTGACGGGTCTGCGTCCGACAGGCCTTGTCATGAAGGGTGCAACGGTAGAGGATGACCGGATCGTGGCTGTCTGGCGGGATGAATTTGCCAAGCTGTTCGGCTATCGCCACCCGGATCATGACACCTACGAATTTCACATCACGCTGTCTTACATCATCCGCTGGTTCGAGCCGAAATCCTTGCCGAGCTGGCAGGCCATGCTGGATGAGGAACTTGAAAAACTGCGCGCCGCCGCGCCTGTCATCGAGATGCGCCCCCCAGCTTTCTGTGAATTCAAGGATATGAACCACTTCAAGGAACTCCTTGTCTTCGATAAACCCGCGCCTGTGATTCCGATTTCTGAGACAGGCCCACGGCGCTGATTTCCCTGAATCGGAAAAAATGCGCATCAGGGCTGGTCAAAGCCCGTTTGGGCATGTATAAGCGCGCCAAATTTCCGATATCGAGACATCCGACATTCGGCCTTTGGTTCTGGCCGGTTCCGTTGTTTCGCCGCTTAAGTGGAGTAACAAAAATGGCTGTACCAAAAAGAAAAACAAGCCCGTCCAAGCGTGGCATGCGCCGCTCGGCTGACGGTCTCAAGTCTGCGACCTATGTTGAAGACAAGAACTCCGGCGAACTGCGCCGTCCGCACCATATCGATCTGAAGACCGGTATGTATCGCGGCCGCCAGGTTCTGACGCCGAAGGAAAGCGCGTAAGCTTTTCTGGCATGACTTTGCAAAAACCGGCCCTCGTGGCCGGTTTTTTGTTTTAAGCGATCTCTAACGGTGTCCAGCGCTCACTTGGAAAATGTTCTCACTCCTCCTACACTCGCTTCGGGAGAGCGGGTTAGCTGCCTGCGGCGCGAGGGGAGTTTCGGTGAAATATCGCTCTATTTTGTTGATGATGCTCTGTCTGGGCCTCGGTTATGGCGCCGTGACGAGAGGAAGCGGCATCATTGCAGAGAGCTATTTCGGTGAAATGTCCGAGCAGGGGCGAACGACGCTCCGGCTTGCCGTCTCCGCCCTGGGCGGCCTTCTGAACCGCTACGAGCCGCTTCCGGCCTTGATTGCAGATCATGATGACATTGAGGAACTGGTGGCCCATCCCAAAGATGAAGCCTTGCGCCAGCGCGCCAATGTCTACCTCAAATCCATCAACACTCTGCTGGAATCCTCCGATATCTACATCATCACGCTGGATGGCGAGACCATCGCGGCCAGCAACTACGATGGTCCGACAAGCTTCGTCGGCGAGAACTTCAGCTACCGTCCCTATTTTCAGGATGCGGCGAGGGGCCTGCAGTCGCGATTCTTCGCGCTCGGCACGACCTCGCACAAGCGCGGATATTATTTCTCCGCGCCCATTCTCTTCAATGCGGAAATAAAGGGCGTCATTGTCTTCAAGGTCGATATCGAAGGCATCGAGGCCTCTTTCGGCGATGGGGAGAACCGTATTCTCGTATCGGACCCCGAGGGCATCATCTTCATGACGGGAACACCGCAATGGCTTTATTCCAGCCTGATGCCGCTGACGCCGGAAAGGCTGGCCCGCACCGAGGCCTCACGCCGTTACGCCAATGCCACGCTGAAGGAACTGCCGCTGAAACACGGCAATTTCGGCTCGCATCAGTTGATGACGATTAGCCAAAACGAAGGGGATAGGGAATATATGGTTCTGTCGCAGCCGATGGCGGATGCGGGATGGACCGTCAGCGTGCTCATGGACACGGGTTCGCTTCGGACGCAGGTGAAGACGGCGATGATCGCGATCATACTCTGCTTGTGTCTTGCGGCAGCGTTGATCGCCGCCATGTTGCAGAGGCGGCGGCGGCTGCGTGAACGCCTGATCCATCAGGCCGAAGCCCAGGCAGAACTGGAGCGTCGGGTCGAGGAACGCACGGCGGACCTTGCCCGCGTCAATCGGGAGATCGAACACGAGATCGCCGAACGTCGCCAGACGGAAAAACAGTTGCGCAAGATGCAGAACGATCTGGTGCAGGCCGGAAAGCTGGCGGCTCTCGGGCAGATGTCGGCGGCCCTGTCGCACGAGTTCAACCAGCCGCTGGCCGCCGCCAAGAATTACGCCGAAAATGCCTCGCTTCTGGTGGAGCGCGGGCGCTTGGAGGACGTGACGGAAAACCTCAGGCGCATATCGGGGCTGATCGATCGTATGGCGTCAATCAGCAAGCACCTGCGCAACTTTGCCCGCAAGCCGAATGAGAAGATGGCGGCGGTGGGTCTGGAAACGGTGCTTCGCGATACGCTTGAAATCGTCGGGCCGCGGCTCAAGGCCGCCAATGCGGTGCTGGAGGTTGATCTTGGCCCGGTCCCGCTCGCCGTAAAGGCAGGGCCGGTGCGGCTGCAGCAGGTGCTCGTCAACATCATCTCCAATGCCGCTGATGCCGTCGAAGGCCGGGAGGACCGCCGGATTGCGCTTCAGGCGGCGCAGCAAGGCCAGATCGTTTCCGTCATCATCCGCGACCGCGGTCCGGGCGTACCGGCGGCGATTTCGGAGCGCATTTTCGATCCCTTCTTCACCACCAAGGGTGTGGGCCGCGGTCTGGGCCTCGGCCTCTCGATCTCCTATAACATCATCAAGGACTTCGGCGGCCAGCTCCGCGTCAGAAATCATGAAGACGGCGGAGCGGAGTTCGCAATTGAATTGCCGGCTGCTGTCTGGCGCATGGAGGTGGCGGCGGAATGACCACTTCGCGGGTGCTTTTGATCGACGACGAAGAGGAGCTGCGCTTTTCGACCGCGCAGGCGCTCGAGCTTTCGGGTTTCGCCGTCACCATGCTGGCGAGCGCCGAACATGCGCTGGAGCTCATCGGTTATAGTTTTGACGGTGTCGTGGTCAGTGATATCCGCATGCCCGGCATGGACGGCATGACGCTGCTGCAAAAAGTGCGGGAGCTTGACCCGGAAATACCCGTCATCCTGATGACCGGCCACGGTGATGTGCAGCTTGCCGTCAACGCCATGCGCAACGGCGCTTATGACTTCATCGAGAAGCCCTTCACCCCGCAATATCTCGCCGGCATCATCAAGAGAGCCAATGACCGGCGGGCGCTGGTGCTGGAAAACCGCCGCCTGAAAGCAGTAGCCGGCAAGCACGATGATCTCGAAACACGTCTGCCCGGCCGAACACCGGTCATGGTCGATCTGCGATACCGCATCCGCGCGATCGGTGCGACCGATGCCGACACGCTTATCGTCGGCGATACGGGGGCGGGAAAGGAGGTCGTCGCGCGGGCGCTGCATGATATCAGCGCCAGGGCCAACCGGCCCTTCGTCGCGATCAATTGCGCGGCCCTTCCGCAGACGTTGATCGAGAGTGAATTGTTTGGACATGAGGCTGGTGCGTTTCCGGGTGCGCTTCGTGCGCGTTATGGCAAGTTCGAACATGCACGTGGCGGCACCATTCTTCTGGACGAGATCGGCTCCATGCCATCAGAATTGCAGGGACGTTTCCTGCGGGTATTGCAGGAGCGGGTGATTACCCGCCTCGGCTCCAACGAAACCGTCGAGCTTGATGTCCGCTTCATCGCCACCAGCAAGGTTGATCTCGAGCAGGAGGTTGCGGCAGGCCGGTTCCGAGCCGATCTCCTGTATCGGCTGAACGTGGCGACACTCCTCGTCCCCGCTTTGGCGCAACGCAGTGCTGACATTCCCTTGCTGTTCCTGCATCTGGTTAGGGAGGCCGCGGCCCGCTACGGCCGCGACGATATGGACGTGCCGCAGCAACTGCTTGCCTCCATCGCACTTCGCGAATGGCCGGGCAATGTGCGCGAATTGCGCAATGCCGCAGACCGATTCGTTCTCGGACTGGAGGACGAGCCATCAGAAACGTCGTTGATCGCCGGAGAAGAGGCCAGGTCGCCTCTCGCTGCTCGCGTGGGCGCCTATGAAAAAAATCTGATCGCTCGCGCCATCGCGGCCAATGGCGGCAATCTCAAATCGGTGTACGAGAACCTCGGTATCTCCCGCAAAACTCTGTATGAAAAAATGCAGAAATATGGCCTGCAAAAGCATATGACGGATGTCTGATGTGTGGATTTCCACCCATGGATTTCTCATCATGGGTCGAAATCCACACATCAGAAAGGACAATGGTGACAAAAGTCGACGTCGCTTGGCGAAGCGCGTTGCCGAACAGCAATCCCGGATCGCAAATATGATCACCCCGGCCGCCATGGAGGAGCATGCGCGGCTGAAGTGGCGATCATTTTCATCCGGGAGGAATCGATGAAAATACTGAAGACAGTTTCCGGCCTTGCTGCCGCCGCTGCCGTTTCCCTTTTCGCGCTGGCCGCATCCGCTCAGACCTATCCCGAGCGTAACATCACCATGGTCGTGCCTTTCTCGGCTGGCGGCCCAACGGACACGGTCGCGCGTCTCGTGGCTGAATCCATGTCGAAGGACCTCGGCCAGCAGATCATCGTTGAAAATGTCGGAGGCGCCGGCGGGACGCTTGGCGCCGGCCGCGTCGCCTCCGCTGATCCCGATGGTTACACCATCCTTCTCCACCATATCGGCATGGCAACCAGCGCCACGCTCTATCGCAAGCTTGCTTACGATACGACCAACGCCTTCGAATATGTCGGTCTGGTCACCGAAGTGCCGATGACCATCCTGTCTCGCAAGAACCTCGAGACCACGGACCTCAAGGGGCTGATCGATTACGCCAAGGCGAACAAGGACAAGGTCACCGTTGCCAATGCCGGCATCGGCGCCGCTTCGCATCTGTGCGGCATGCTGTTCATGAGCGCCATCGAGACGCCGCTCGTTACCGTTCCCTACAAGGGCACCGGCCCTGCCATGACCGACCTGCTCGGCGGCCAGGTCGATATCATGTGCGACCAGACCACCAACACCACCAAGCAGATCCAGGGCGGCACTGTCAAAGCTTACGCCGTAACGTCGCCGAAGCGGCTCGATGTGCTGAAGGACGTACCGACGGTCGCCGAAGCAGGCTTGCCCAAACTCGAAGTTGGCATCTGGCACGGTATCTACACGCCGAAGGGTACGCCTGCCGAAATCAACGAGAAGCTCTCCAAGTCGCTGCAGGTGGCGCTGAAGGACAAGAACGTCGCGGCCCGCTTTGCCGAGCTCGGCACCACGCCGTCGCCGGAAAGCGATGCGACGCCGGCAGCGCTGAAGGCCAAGCTTGAGAGCGAAATAGCTCGCTGGAAGCCGGTTATCGAGTCCGCCGGCCAATATGCCGACTGATGAACGCGGATGGACCGGCGGCGTTTCGTCGCCGGTTGACTGCGATCGTTTCAACCGGTTGGCCGGTCTGGCGCCGGCCGCGATGAAGGGGCATCTTTCATGAAATCGTTATTCAATGACCCTGCCGAAGCCGTCTGCGGGGCAATTTTTATGGGGCTTGGGGTCTTTTTTGCCTTGCAGTCCTACGGTCTGGAAATTGGAACCGCCTTTCGCATGGGGCCGGGCTACTTTCCGCTCGTTCTCGCCATCATCCTGATCCTGCTTGGCGGCGTCATATTCCTTCGCGCAACACGGCCGGCTGGTGAGGGCATCGGCGCAATTGCCTGGCGTGGCATATTTTTCATCCTGCCCGCGCCGATCTTTTTCGGTTTCACTGTCCGGGGCCTGGGTTTTGTGCCGGCGCTGTTTTTCAGCGCGCTCATTGCGTCTTTCGCCTCACACAAGATGAGCCCATTGATGGCGGTCGTTCTTTCCGCGGCCATCACGGTCTTTTCCGTCGCAGTTTTCAACTACGGTCTTGGCCTGCCTTTCCAGCGCTTCGGCCCCTGGCTCAACTTCTGAGGTGTAGCGATGGATTTGCTCGATAACCTTGCGCTCGGTTTCGTCACCGCCTCGTCGCTGGCAAACCTCTTTTTCTGCCTTATCGGCGTGCTGCTTGGCACCCTCATCGGCGTTTTGCCCGGCATCGGCGCAACGGCGACCATCGCCATGCTGCTGCCAATCACCTTTCAGCTCGAACCGGTCTCGTCGCTGATCATGCTCGCCGGCATTTATTACGGCGCGCAATATGGCGGCTCGACCACGGCCATTCTGATCAACATGCCCGGCGAATCGTCATCAGCCGTCACCGCCATCGATGGTTACCAGATGGCACGCAAGGGCAAGGCCGGTGCTGCTCTCGCTATTGCCGCCATCGGCTCGTTCTTCGCCGGCACGGTGTCGACCTTCCTCGTCGCAATCTTCGCGCCGCCGCTCACGGCAATCGCGCTGGAATTCGGCGCGGCCGAATATTTCTCGCTGATGGTCGTCGGCCTCGTGTCGTCCATCGCGCTCGCCCATGGCTCCATCGTGAAGGCGCTGGCCATGGTCGTGCTCGGCCTGCTGCTCGGTCTGGTCGGCACGGATATTTACAGCGGTACCCCGCGCTTCACCCTCGGCATTCGCGAATATGCCGATGGCCTGAATTTCGTGGCCGTCGCGGTGGGTGTGTTCGGCATTGCCGAAATCCTGCGCAATCTTGAAAACGAGCGGACCCGCTCGGTGCTGATCGCCAAGGTCAGCGGCCTGATGCCCACCAAGGATGATTTCAAGCGCATGGTAGGGCCGGTTCTGCGCGGCACGGCCATCGGTTCGGCTCTCGGCATCCTGCCGGGTGGCGGGGCGATCCTTGCCGCCTTTGCCTCCTACACCGTGGAGAAACGTGTCTCCAAGAACCCGGAAGAATTCGGGCACGGCGCGGTTGCCGGTGTGGCCGGTCCGGAATCAGCCAACAATGCCGGCGCCCAGACGTCGTTCATTCCGCTGCTCACGCTCGGCATTCCGGCCAATCCGGTGATGGCGCTGATGATCGGCGCGATGATCATTCAGGGCATCGTTCCCGGTCCGAACGTGGCGACCGAGCAGCCGGCGCTGTTCTGGGGCATCATCGCCTCCATGTGGATCGGTAACCTGATGCTGGTCATCCTCAACCTGCCGCTGATCGGGCTGTGGGTGAAGCTGCTGACGGTACCTTATTACGTGCTCTTCCCGATCATCATGGCCTTCTGCGCCATCGGGGTCTACAGCGTCAATTCCAACGTCTTCGATCTCTATGCCGTCGCCTTCTTTGGCTTCATCGGCTATGTGCTGGTGAAACTGCGTTGCGAGCCTGCCCCACTGCTTCTGGGCTTCGTGCTTGGTCCGCTGCTGGAGGAAAACCTGCGGCGCGCCATGATCCTGTCACGTGGCGATCCGTCGACCTTCGTGACCCGGCCAATCAGCGCCACCCTGCTTTTCATCGCGCTCGCCGTGCTGATCATCGTCTTCCTGCCCAGCGTGAAGAAGAAACGCGAAGAGGTTTTCGTAGAAGAAGACTGAGCGATATCAAACTTCAGATGCCGGCGATGGTGACATCGCCGGTTTTTTTGTGCCGGGATCGACGCACGAATTCTCTTCACGAAGGTGACATATGGTTGACTCACACACTTTTAAGCCCAAGGAAGGGCGGGAAAGAGAGGTCACCATGACGTCGGAAACCGAAAATCGGATCATTGCGCTAGAGGAGACGGTCGCGCATCAGGTGAAGGTGATAGAGGAACTGTCGGACCAGCTGGCGGAACAGTGGAAGGTTGTGGAACAGACCCGCGCCAAGCTCGACCGCCTGACGGAGCGGTTCCTGAGCCTTGAGGAGCAATCGCTGGACGCGCCTGCCATCACAAGGCCGCCGCACTACTGACGGGAGCACACGATGAAGAACGACACCGCCAAACTTGCAGCCGAGATCGTCGATTTCTGGAAGAAGGCTGGCCCCGACAAATGGTTTGATAAGGATGCCGCCTTCGACAGTGATTTTCACGACCGTTTCCGTGACGCTCATTTCGCTGCCGCAAGGCGGGAACTGGATGGCTGGCTGGAGGGTGCCGAAGGTAGCCTCGCCTTGATGCTGCTGCTGGATCAGTTTCCGCGCAACTGCTTTCGCGATACGGCGCACATGTATGCAACGGATCCTCTGGCGCGTCTTTTGGCCGATGAAGCCATCCGGCGCGGGCATGATCAGGCGGTGAGTGAGGATCTGCGCGTCTTCTTCTATCTGCCCTTTTCTCACGCAGAGGATATGGAGGCGCAGCACCGGGCGTGCTGTCTCAACCTGCCGCTTGGCGGGCTTTATCTGCATCACGCCGAACAACATCGCGAGATCATCGAGCGTTTCGGCCGCTTTCCGCATCGTAACGACATCTTGCTGCGGGAAACGACGCCGGAGGAACGGCAGTATCTTGATGAAGGTGGCTTTTCCGGCTGAGCCCGAAATGAAAACGCCGCCAGTCCCGAAGGATGGCGGCGTCCTTAAAGCATGGGGCGGCGGCGATCAGCCGTCGAAGAATTCCTTCATCCGGGCGAAGAAGCCCGTGGATTCCGGGTTATTCTCCTTGGAAGACAGCTGCTCGAATTCCTGCAACAGCTCGCGCTGACGCTTGCTGAGCTTCTGCGGCGTCTCGATCTGAATCTGGATATAGAGGTCGCCCGTCTGCGCCGAACGCAGCACCGGCATGCCCTTGCCCTTCAGACGGAATTGCTTGCCCGGTTGGGTGCCTTCGGGAACCGTGACGCGCGACTTGCTGCCGTCGAGCGTCGTGACATCGAAGGTGCCGCCAAGTGCAGCCGTCGTCATCGAGATCGGCACGGTGCAATAAAGATCGGCACCGTCGCGCTGGAAGAACTCATGCGGACGCACAGACAGGAAGATATAAAGATCGCCCGCCGGACCGCCACGCATGCCGGCCTCGCCTTCGCCCTGCAGGCGAATGCGTGTGCCGTCCTCGATGCCCGAGGGAATGTTGACCGAGAGCGAACGCTCTTCCGTCACGCGGCCCTGGCCATGGCACTTCCCGCAAGGGTCGGAGATTGTCTGTCCGCGACCGTGACAAGTGGGGCAGGTACGCTCCACCGAGAAGAAGCCCTGCGCGGCGCGCACGCGGCCTGAACCCTGGCAGGTGGCGCATGTCTTCGGCTGCGTGCCGGGCTTAGCGCCCGAGCCGGAACAGACGTCGCAGGTAATCGAGGTCGGAACCCTGATCTGCGCCGTCTTGCCGGTGAAGGCTTCTTCCAGCGTGATTTCCATGTTGTAGCGAAGATCGGCGCCGCGCTCGCGTCCGCCGGAGGAACGGCGCGCACGGCCGCCACCCATCATCTCGCCGAAGATGTCTTCGAAAATATCCGAGAAGCCGCCATTGGCGAAACCGCCGCCGCCAAAGCCACCGCCGCCGCCCATGCCGCCATTTTCAAAGGCTGCATGGCCGAAACGGTCATAGGCCGCACGCTTCTGCGGGTCCTTCAACGTCTCGTATGCTTCGTTGATTTCTTTGAATTTCCGTTCGGACTCGGCATCATCAGGGTTTTTGTCCGGATGGTACTTCATCGCGAGTTTGCGGAAGGCGCTTTTCAGCTCTTTTTCGTCCGCAGTCTTGCTGACGCCGAGTGTTTCGTAAAAGTCTGCTTTCGCCATTCAGTTAACAAGCCCCGCAAATGGATTTCCGGCTGCACGCGGCAGCCGGATGTCTTGCATAAATTGTCAGGAGACGGAAAGTCACGCGGTTATGCGGACTTCTTGTCGTCCTTGATTTCTTCGTAGTCGGCGTCGACGACGTCATCCTTGCCGCCTTCGGAAGCGTCGCCAGCCTCGGCCTGCTGCGCTTCATAGATGGCCTGACCGAGCTTCATGGAGACTTCCATGAGGGTCTGGGTCTTCGCCTGGATGTCGTCGGCGTCAGGCTCGGAGGCCTCAACCGCAGTTTTCAGGCTGGCAATGGCGTCTTCGATCGCCTTGCGGTCGGTTTCGGAAACCTTGTCACCATATTCCTTCACCGACTTCTCGGTGGAGTGGATGAGGCTTTCGGCCTGGTTCTTGGCTTCCACGCCCGCACGACGCTTCTTGTCGGCCTCGGCATTGGCTTCTGCGTCCTTGACCATCTTTTCGATGTCGGCGTCAGAAAGACCACCGGAAGCCTGGATGCGGATCTGCTGTTCCTTGCCGGTGCCCTTGTCCTTTGCCGAAACCTGCACGATACCGTTCGCGTCGATATCGAAGGTGACTTCGATCTGCGGAACACCGCGCGGTGCCGGCGGCAGGCCAACGAGGTCGAACTGACCAAGCAGCTTGTTGTCCTGCGCCATTTCGCGCTCGCCCTGCGAGACACGGATCGTCACGGCCGACTGGTTGTCCTCGGCGGTCGAGAAGGTCTGGCTCTTCTTCGTCGGGATCGTCGTGTTGCGATCGATCAGACGCGTGAAGACACCACCCAGCGTTTCGATGCCGAGCGACAGCGGGGTCACGTCGAGCAGCAGAACGTCCTTGACGTCGCCCTGCAGAACGCCAGCCTGGATGGCTGCGCCCATGGCAACCACTTCATCCGGGTTCACGCCCTTGTGCGGCTCCTTGCCGAACAGCTGCTTGACGACTTCCTGCACCTTGGGCATGCGGCTCATGCCACCGACGAGAACGACTTCGTCGATCTCGGAAGCGGAGACGCCGGCATCCTTGAGCGCTGCCTTGCAAGGCGCAACGGTGCGCTGCACGAGGTCGTCGACCAGGCTTTCGAACTTCGCACGGGTCAGCTTCAGCGTCAGGTGCTTCGGACCGGAAGCATCGGCCGTGATGAACGGCAGGTTGATTTCGGTCTGCTGCGAGGACGACAGTTCGATCTTCGCCTTTTCGGCAGCTTCCTTGAGGCGCTGCAGAGCGAGCTTGTCGTTCTTCAGGTCAATGCCCTGATCCTTTTTGAACTCGCCAGCCAGATATTCGACCAGACGCATGTCGAAGTCTTCACCGCCAAGGAAGGTATCGCCATTGGTGGACTTCACTTCGAAGACGCCGTCGCCGATTTCCAGAACGGAAATATCGAAGGTACCGCCGCCAAGGTCATAAACGGCGATCGTCTTGCCGTCCTTCTTGTCGAGGCCGTAAGCAAGCGCTGCCGCAGTGGGCTCGTTGATGATGCGCAGAACATCAAGACCGGCGATGCGGCCGGCATCCTTGGTTGCCTGGCGCTGCGCGTCGTTGAAGTAAGCCGGAACGGTGATGACGGCCTTTTCGACCTTTTCGCCGAGATAGGCTTCAGCCGTTTCCTTCATCTTCTGAAGGATCATCGCGGAAATCTGCGATGGGGAATAATTCTTGTCCTGCGCCTTCACCCAGGCGTCGCCATTGTCGCCCTTGACGATCTCGAAGGGAACAAGAGCCTTGTCCTTCTCGACGGTCGGGTCTTCATAACGGCGGCCGATCAGGCGCTTGACCGCAAACAGGGTGTTGGTCGGGTTGGTGACCGCCTGGCGCTTGGCCGGCTGACCGACAAGGCGTTCGCCATCGTCGGAAAATGCCACCATGGACGGCGTCGTGCGCGCGCCTTCCGCGTTCTCAATAACTTTCGTGTCCTTGCCATCCATCACTGCAACGCAGGAGTTGGTCGTGCCAAGGTCGATACCGATTACTTTTGCCATGCTCTTCTCTCCTTGAAGCGCGCTGTCTGAACCCCGTGAGGCATTCCTGTGACAGCACCTTGACTTGGATTTGCAGCCTTCGCTGCTGTTATGCGGCGTATATAAGGAGCGATTTTTGCCGCTGCAAGGCGCAAGAGAGGGGGAAGCGCAGCAAAAATCACGAGAAAGCCTGGAGTGGGCAGAAGCGGAGCCGTCACCGCGCACGGATACCCTTACACGGCGTCCTGTGACGTTAAAAGCCGTCGTTCAGCGCTGGCTTAAATCGAACGATCCACTGACATTAAGGGCGAAATGGCGGACAGGGTGGGATTCGAACCCACGGTACGCTTTCACGCACACACGCGTTCCAGGCGTGCGCCTTAAACCACTCGGCCACCTGTCCTTTTTCAAGTCTGCATGTCATGAAGAATGCAAATCACTGGAACGGCGCGATATATACCGATGAATTCGCAGGGATCAACACGAATCTGACAGTTTTTTGAAATGTCGGCAATTTCCTTGCATCCGGTACGATTGCAAACCGGTTTTGCGGCCTTTATCCATGCATTATTGTTTTTTATAATGTGCTGTCTGACTGGCAGGGCCTGAGCGAGGTACATCCGATGAAAGCTTTTATGCGGTTCTTGAGCTTTCTTTTCCTCGTTGTGGCGGTTTGTCTGGGCGTTTTCGATTCGATCCGCTCGGTTTCCACGTCCTCTGTCAGCATTACCGGCATCCTGTCAGCATGGAACTACCTTCTTCCTGCCTCGCGGACCATGGCAGAAGCGGCTATGGCTCACTATATTCACCCTGAAGCGTGGCGCTTCGTTGAAAATGTCCTGTCGGCGGTGCCTGCATCTGCTGTTTGCCTGGCAATCTCTCTCCTCTGCTGGATGGCGGGGTACAGGAAACACCGGGTTATGCGGCGCCTGTCAGTTTAACATCCTGTCTTTCAAATTGCGCCCGCGGATGTGAACCCTGAACAGCGGCGGAGCTCGCCGCATGGAGGACTGAATGTTCCTGTTCGATACGCTTTCAAAAAAGACGACGATGCCGACGCCGGAGACCGCTTTGCCCGGTCGCGAAGAAGCGCTCTTCGTGCCGGAGGCCCACTTCGTCAACGGCCGGCCTTTGAAAGGGCCATACCCCGAGGGTCTTGAAGTCATTTATCTGGGCATGGGCTGCTTCTGGGGTGCGGAGCGCCTCTTCTGGAAAACGCCGGGCGTGTGGGTCACGGCGGTGGGGTACGCCGGCGGTTTCACCCGCAACCCCACCTATCACGAGACGACGACCGGCCAGACTGGCCACGCCGAGGTGGTGAAGGTCGTCTATGATCCTGCCATCATATCGCTCTCGGGCCTCCTGAAGATTTTCTTTGAGGAGCACGATCCGACGCAGGGTATGCGCCAGGGCAACGATGTCGGCACAACCTATCGTTCCGCGATTTACGCGACGACGGAAGGGCAACTGCAGCAGGCGCAGAAAGCGCGGGATGCGTTTCAAGACGCTTTGAAACATGCAGGCCATGGTGCTGCCATCACCACCGAGATCGGGCCGCTCGAAACATTTTATTACGCTGAGGACTATCACCAGCAATATCTTGCCAAGAATCCGGGCGGGTACTGCGGCCTCAGGGGAACCGGCGTAAGCTGCAATATCGACTAGTTTTTTTGCAGTTCTGCCCGGTGGAAAGACTAAAAAATCGTCAGATCAAAGTTTTTCCACCGGGTCAAAAAAACCGGATGAATTTTTCATTGAGCCATGCAAGGATATGAGGCAAGCACAGCCGGTATAACGGCTGGCGGTTCCGCAGACATTCCCGGGAAACGGGATTGCGGGAGGACCCTTACAATATCAATTGCAACAACAGGGCTGCACAATGAAAAAATCCCTTCTGACGCTTTTTGCGCTTGCCGCAATGTCGGCTTCCGCGCTTGCCGCGGATATCAAGCCTGCGCTGGTCTATGGCACGGGCGGCAAGTTCGACAAGTCGTTCAACGAGGCCGCTGCGGCCGGCGCTGAAAAGTTCAAGGCGGAAACGGGCATCGAGTTCCGCGACTTCGAGCCAACCAGCGACACGCAGGGCGAACAGGCCATCCGCAACTTCGCCAGCAAGGGTTTCAACCCTGTTGTCGCCGTGTCCTTTGCCTGGACCTCGGCCATGGAAAAGGTTGCTGCCGAATTCCCCGATACCAAATTCGTCATCGTCGATTCCGTCGTTGAACTGCCGAACGTTCGCTCGGTCGTCTACAAGGAGCACGAAGGGTCTTACCTCGTCGGTCTGCTGGCCGGCATGGCCTCCAAGACGGGCAAGGTTGGCTTCATCGGCGGTATGGATATTCCGCTGATCCGCAAATTCGCCTGCGGCTATGCGCAGGGCGCGAAGGCTGCCAACGACAAGATCGAAGTCTTCCAGAACATGACCGGCACCACGGGTGCGGCCTGGAACGACCCCGTTCGCGGTGGCGAACTCACCAAGAACCAGATCGACCAGGGCGCTGACGTGATCTACGCGGCAGCCGGTGCGACCGGTATCGGCGTGCTCCAGACTGCCGCAGACAACAAGAAGTATTCGATCGGCGTCGACTCCAACCAGAACCATCTGCATCCGGGTTCGGTGCTGACCTCGATGGTCAAGCGCGTCGATCTGGCTGTCTACAATGCCTACAAGGACGCCAAGGACGACAAGTTCACTCCTGGCATCGTCGCTCTCGGCGTCAAGGAAGATGGCGTCGCCTATGCGCTCGACGATAACAACAAGGCGCTTATCACGCCTGAAATGATCGCCGCGGTAGACAAGGCGAAGGCCGACATCATTGCCGGCACCGTCAAGGTCCATGACTATATGGCGGATAATTCCTGCCCGAAATGATATGATATCTGACTGGGGCGCATGGTGATTTTCACCTTGCGCCCTTTTCATATCCAGCCTTCGGAAAGGTTTCGGTTTGAGTATGGACCCAGCAATCGAGCTCGTGGGCATCGACAAGAAATTCGGTGCCGTTCACGCCAATAAAAATATCAATCTGACCGTTGCCAAGGGCACGATCCACGGCATCATCGGCGAAAACGGTGCCGGAAAATCGACGCTCATGTCGATCCTTTACGGGTTTTACCAGGCGGATGCCGGAGAAATCCGGGTGAATGGTTCGCCCGTTGCGATCCGGGACAGTCAGGCGGCCATCAATGCCGGCATCGGCATGGTGCATCAGCACTTCATGCTGGTCGAAAACTTCTCCGTGCTGGAAAATGTCATGCTCGGGGCCGAAGGCGGTGCGCTGCTGGCCAATGGCCGGGCCGGTGCACGCAAGGAGCTGAAGCGCCTGGAAGACGATTATGGGCTGGAAGTAGATCCGGACGCGATTATCGAGGAATTGCCTGTCGGCCTGCAGCAGCGCGTCGAAATTCTCAAAGCCATGTATCGTGGAGCGGAAATCCTGATCCTCGATGAGCCCACCGGCGTTCTGACGCCGGCCGAGGCCGATCATCTGTTCAAGATCCTCGGCGTTCTGCGCGATCAGGGCAAGACAGTCATTCTCATTACCCACAAGCTGCGCGAGATCATGGCGATCACGGACTCCGTCTCCGTCATGCGCCGCGGTGAAATGGTGGCGACCCGGAAAACCTCCGAAACCAGCGTCGAGGAGCTGGCCGAACTGATGGTCGGCCGCCGGGTGCTGCTGCGGGTGGAAAAGGGCGAAACGACGCCGGGCGACATTCTTCTGTCGATCCGCAATCTCACCGTCAAGGATAGCCGCGGTGTCACCATGGTCGACGACGTTTCGCTTGATGTCCGGGCCGGTGAAATCGTCGGCATAGCCGGTGTCGCAGGCAACGGCCAGTCGGAGCTGCTGGAAGCCATCGCCGGCATCCGCAAACCCTATTCCGGCGAAATCTGGGTGGATGGTCAGAAGGTGGATCGCCCGGATCCCGCTATTTTACGCAGGCTTGGCCTCGCCCATATCCCGGAAGACCGCCACCATATGGGGCTGGTGCTGAAATTCGAGGAATATGAAAATTCCATCCTCGGCTATCATCACGATGAACGGTATGGCAAAGGGCCGTTCCTCAACCCAGAGGCCATCCGCAAGGATGCGGTCGAAAAGATCGAGAAATACGATATCCGCCCGCCGAACCCGCAGCTGAAGACCGCCAATTTTTCCGGCGGCAACCAGCAGAAGATCGTTGTCGCCCGGGAAATCGAACGGGACCCCAAGATGCTGATCATCGGTCAGCCGACCCGCGGCGTGGACATTGGTGCCATCGAATTCATTCATCGCCGCATCATCGAAATGCGCGATGCTGGCAAGGCGATTTTGCTGGTTTCGGTCGAACTCGATGAAATCCGTTCCCTTTCGGACCGGATCATGGTCATGTTCGCAGGCCGTGTCGTTGGAGAGAAAACGGCGGAAGCCGAAGAACAGACGCTGGGCCTTATGATGGCCGGCATCGCCGCATGAGGCATGAATGAGCACCGCTTCCGTACCGCTGCCAAACTGGATTACCTACGGCCTCCTGCCGTTTCTCAATGTCGTTACCGCCTTTCTGATTTCCGGCCTCGTTGTCTGGTCCATCGGTGAAAACCCGCTGGCGGCGTTGCGCCTGCTGATCGAAGGGGCGCTCGGACGAGGTGACGCCATCGGCTTCACGCTGTTCTATACGACGAGTTTCATTTTCACGGGCCTTTCTGTCGCCGTCGCCTTCCATGCCGGGCTCTTCAACATCGGCTCCGAAGGTCAGGCCTATGTCGGTGGCCTTGGCGCGGCGCTGGTGGCGCTGGCGCTCGATCGTTATGTGCCATGGTATGTGACGATGCCCTTCGCCGTCATCGGCGCTGCTGTTTTTGGCGCCGCCTGGGCCTTTATTCCGGCATGGCTGCAGGCAAAACGCGGCAGTCACGTGGTCATCACCACCATCATGTTCAACTTCATTGCCGCGGCCCTGATGGTTTATCTGCTGGTGAACGTACTGATCGTGCCCGGCAAGATGGCGCCGGAAACCCGAACCTTTCTCCCTGGTGGCCAATTGCCAAAACTCGACTGGTTGATGGCACTCTTTGGCCTCAAGCTCGGTCCGGCACCGTTCAACGTGTCCTTCCTGATTGCACTGGTGATGTGTTTCCTGGTCTGGGTGCTGATCTGGCGCACCAAGCTCGGTTATGAGATGCGTACGCTCGGCATCAGCCCCTCCGCCGCCATTTATGCCGGCATTCCCTATGCGCGCACCGTCATCATCGCCATGCTCATATCGGGCGGTCTGGCTGGCATGATGGCGCTGAACCCGGTCATGGGCGCGTCGGCCCGCCTGCAGGTGGAATTCGTCGCCGGTGCGGGCTTCGTCGGCATCGCCGTGTCGCTGATGGGCCGAAGTCATCCGCTCGGCATCATCTTCTCCGCCTTGCTGTTCGGCATTCTTTATCAGGGCGGCGCAGACCTTTCCTTCGAGATGCCCAACATTACCCGCGAGATGATCGTGGTCATCCAGGGCCTGGTGATCCTCTTCGCCGGCGCGCTGGAATATATGTACCGGCCCGCAATCGTCCGCATTTACCAGCGTCTGGCAAAGGGGTGAGCTGATATGGATTTCTTCGACATGCTGGTCAGCATTCTTGGCTCGACCGTCCGTCTCACCATCCCGCTGCTCTTCACCGCCCTTGCGGGGCTTTTTTCCGAGCGCGCCGGTGTGTTCGACATCGGACTTGAAGGCAAGATGCTGGCAGCGGCCTTTGCCTCCGCCTGCGTTGCGTATCTCACGGCGAACCCGTGGGCGGGCCTTTTGGCCGGTATTGCCGTCTCCATCCTTTTCTCGCTGGTCCATGGCTTTGCCGTCATCACCAATCGCGGCAATCAGATCGTATCGGGCGTGGCACTGAACTTCATTGCCGCTGGCCTGACCGTGGTGCTGGGGCAGGCCTGGTTCGGGCAAGGCGGCCGCACGCCCCAGCTTCCGGGTGAGGGGCGTTTCGCTCCCATCATTCTGCCCGGCGCGGATGCGATGCGGGAGGTGCCCTATATCGGTCCGCTTTATGCGAACGTCATTTCCGGCAACAATATCCTCACCTATCTGGCCTTTCTGGCGGTGCCGCTGTCCTGGTGGGTGCTTTATCGCACGCGCTTCGGCCTACGCCTGCGCGCCGTTGGCGAAAATCCGGGCGCCGTCGATACCGCCGGCATTTCGGTGACGTGGATGCGTTACCGGGCTGTCATCGTCGCCGGTTTTCTCTGCGGCTTTTCCGGCGCCTATCTTGCCGTCGCGCAGTCTGCCGCCTTCATTGCAAACATGTCGGCCGGTAAGGGCTATATCGCGCTTGCCGCCCTGATCTTCGCAAAATGGAAGCCGGTGCCGGTCATGTTCGCCTGCCTGCTGTTCGGTTTTCTGGACGCTGTCGCGAACTTCATGCAGGGCAAGTCCGTGCCTGGCATCGGCGAGGTTCCGGTGCAGATCTTCCAAGCCATGCCCTATATCCTGACCTGCATTCTGCTTGCCGGTTTCATCGGCGTCGCCAAGCCACCGAAGGCCGGCGGCGTTGCCTATGCCAAGGAGCGTTGAGCCCATGTCTTCCGATCCGAAATCTCACGCCCTGTTTGAGGCGGCGGTGGAGGCCATGGCCTTTGCCCATGCTCCCTATTCGAAATTCCCGGTTGGTGCTGCTATCCGCGCGGAAGACGGCAAGATCTACAAGGGCGCCAATATCGAGAACCTCTCTTTTCCGCAGGGCTGGTGCGCCGAACCTTCGGCGATCAGCGCCATGATCATGGGCGGCGCAAAGAAGATCAGCGAGATCGCCGTCATTGCGGAAAAGCTGGCTCTCTGCCCGCCTTGCGGTGGCTGCCGACAGAAGATCGCAGAGTTCGCCACGCCGGATACGAAAATCTTTCTCTGCGATGAGACAGGCGTTCAGAAAGTGATGACGATGGAAGAGCTGCTTCCCTTCAGCTTCAACACAGAGCTGCCCTGATGACGGAAGCCCTGATCGATATTCTGGTGGAGCGCCTGAGCGGCCTGATGCCACGCGTCGCCATCGTTCTCGGCTCTGGCCTCGGCTCTCTGGTGGATGAGGTTAGCGATCCGATCCGGGTTCCCTATGCCGATCTTCCGGGCTTCCCGGCTAGTGGTGTTTCCGGCCACGCGGGCGAGCTTGTTGCCGGATATATGGGTGGCGAGCCTGTCATGATGCTGTCGGGCCGGGTGCATTATTACGAGAAGGGCGATCCGGCGGCCATGCGCGCGGTCATCGAGGCGCTTGCCGGCCTCGGCGTACAGTCGCTTATCCTCACAAACTCGGCTGGCTCGGTCAGGCAGGACATGCCGCCCGGCTCGGTCATGCAGATCACCGATCACATCAATTATTCCGGCATGAACCCGCTGATCGGCGAGGAAAGTGACCGCCGTTTTGTCGGTATGACCACCGCTTACGATCCTGAGCTGATGCTTGTCATGCGCAACGCCGCCATCCGCGCGACGGTGCCTTTGTTTGGCGGTGTCTATATGTGGTTCTCCGGTCCCAGCTTCGAAACGCCGGCGGAAATCCGCATGGCGCGGGTTCTGGGGGCCGATGCGGTCGGCATGTCCACGGTACCGGAAGTCATCCTTGCCCGCTTTTTCGGGATGCGTGTCGCCGCTGCATCGGTTATTACGAACTACGGTGCCGGCATGACCGGTGCGGAACTGAGCCATGAAGAGACCAAGGATATGGCTCCCGTGGGTGGCAAAAGGCTTGCCGCCATCTTGAAGGAAATGATCGCAGGAGGAGCGTGACCATGGAACTCCAGCGTCCGCGCGAAGCGGCTGCCCTCACTTTGTCCTTGCTGGACCTCACCAACCTCAAGGAAGACTGCACGCCACAGCAGATCGCCGCGCTCTGCCAGCGGGCGCATACGGAGTTTGGCAATACGGCCGCCATCTGCATCTGGCCGCGCTTCGTGGCGCAGGCGCGCGCCGCGTTCGGAAAGGATCATGCGATCCGCATTGCAACGGTGGTCAATTTTCCGTCGGGCGATCTCGACGTGGCAACCGTTGTTGCGGAAACCGAAGCGGCGATCCGTGATGGCGCCGACGAAATCGACCTCGTCATTCCCTATCGCAAATTCATAGCCGGCGATGAAACCGCCGTTTCGCAGATGGTCGCTGCCGTGCGCAAGGTCTGCGTTGCTCCCGTTCTTCTCAAGGTCATCCTCGAAACCGGCGAGTTGAAGGACAAGGCGCTGATCCGCCGTGCATCGGAACTCGCCATTGCCGAAGGGGCCGATTTCATCAAGACTTCGACCGGAAAGGTTGCCGTGAATGCCACGCTGGAGGCGGCTGACATCATGTTGCAGGCGATCCGTGACAGCCGCCAAAAGGTGGGTTTCAAGCCCGCCGGCGGCATAGGCACCGTGGAGGATGCGACACTGTATCTGCGGCTGGCCGAAACCATCATGGCGCCGAACTGGGCCATGCCTTCCACCTTCCGTTTTGGAGCCTCCGGCATTCTTGATGATGTCTTGAATGTGCTGGCCGGTGGTGAACCGGCCAAGGCCGTCAGCGGGTATTGAGCTTGATCCCGCAGGAAATCATCCGCCGTAAACGTGATGGACTGCCGCTGGAACCGGAGGAGATCGCTGCTTTCGTCGAAGCGCTGTCGAAAAACGGCATCTCTGAAGGGCAGGCGGCCGCCTTTGCCATGGCGGTGTTCTTTCGCGGCATGAGCCGGGATGAGATGGTGGCGCTGACGCTCGCGATGCGCGACAGCGGTGATGTCCTGTCTTGGACCGATCTCGACAAGCCTGTCGCGGATAAGCATTCGACAGGCGGCGTCGGCGACAATGTGTCTCTGATGCTTGCCCCCATCGTTGCCGCCTGTGGTCTCGCTGTGCCGATGATATCAGGCCGGGGGCTCGGTCATACCGGGGGCACGCTCGACAAGCTTGAAGCGATTCCCGGTTATAACGTCATGCCGGACGAGACGTTGCTTCGCCGGACGGTGCGGTCCGTCGGCTGCGCCATTATCGGCCAGACGGGCGATCTTGCGCCCGCCGACAGACGTCTTTATGCCATCAGGGACGTGACTGCGACGGTGGATTCCATTCCCCTGATTACTGCGTCCATCCTGTCGAAAAAACTGGCCGCGGGACTGCAGACGCTCGTTCTCGACGTGAAGGTCGGCAACGGCGCATTCATGCAAAGTCTCGATGAGGCGCGCAGCCTGGCCCATGCGCTGGTCGAAGTGGCAAACGGCGCAGGCCTGCCGACCACGGCGCTGATCACCGACATGAACGAACCGCTAGGCGATGCCGCAGGCAACGCTGTGGAAATCGTCAACTGTCTCGACTTCCTTGCCGGCAGAAAAGCTGGCACACGTCTCGAAAAGGTCGTGCTTTGCTTCGCAGCAGAGATGCTGGTGCAGACGCAAAAAGCGTCAACGCTTGAGGAAGGACACGCCTTGGCGTCGTCCGCTTTAACGTCAGGCAAGGCGCTTGAAACCTTCGCGCGGATGGTTTTTGCTCTCGGTGGTCCGTCAGACTTTGTCGAACATCCGTCCCGCTACCTGCAGTCCGCGCCGTTCATTTTTCCTGTGTTGGCGGAGCGGAACGGCACGCTTGCCGCCTGCGCCACCCGCGACCTCGGGATGGTTGTCGTTGAACTCGGTGGCGGCAGAAGAACGCCGGCGGACAGGATCAATCCTGCCGTGGGTATCGCGGATATGATGCCGCTCGGCACGCCCGTCGAAAAGGGCCAGCCGATTGCCACGGTTCATGCGTCTTCAATGGAAGCTGCCGAGCGTGCCGCCAAAAAAATAATGTCCTGTTATGTCATCGCTGACAGCGCGCCGGACGTTCGCGATCCCGTCATAGAGCGGATCACCTGACCAGACGCAATTCGCCGCCCGACACTTTGAACGACGACAATTGCTTCAGGAAGCTCATACCCACAAGCATGTTGCCCAGCGCATTGTCCTTTAGAACCATGGCGTCGACACCCTGAACACGGATAGCGCCGATTTCGACCCGGTCCAGTTTCACATAGGCGGCCATTGTCCGCCCGTTGGCGGTTGAGATCGCATATTTGAAATCGAGGCTATTGGCGCCGTAACCGAGGCGTCTGGCGATCGTTTCGTTGATTGCGACCATGGAAGCACCCGTATCCACCAACCCATCCACGGACTTTCCGTTGATGCGAAAAGTCGCGTTGAAGTGACCGCGGTCATCCGCTTTCAGGCTCACGGTGCCCAGCGAGACCGGTTGGGGGCGGGAGACTTCAGGCGATGCCGGCGGGTGATCCGTAGATGTTTCCGGACGCGGCTGAATTTTTTCCATCAATGCCGGAATTTGGGTCGCGCCGGCTGAAAGAGCGACAAACAATAAAATGGCGCGGGGCAGCAAATTCATGCTCCTGAGGAAATGGGGTTGTCCCCACCAGAATAGGCGCAAAACATGCTGAAATCCTAAAACAATAAGCCATCCGCGAGGCCGCGCGCCGCGAATGGCTGAAATAGTTAAGCGATGATGAACGGCCGTTATTTGGTACCGTACATGCGATCGCCGGCATCGCCGAGACCGGGCACGATATAGCCCTTTTCGTTGAGGTGACGATCAATCGCCGCGGTGAAGATCGGCACGTCGGGATGGGCTTCGCGGAAATTCTTGATACCTTCCGGAGCTGCCAGCAGACAAAGGAAGCGGATGTTCTTCGCGCCGCGCTCCTTCAGCTTCTCAACGGCAGCGATGGAGGAGTTGCCGGTTGCCAGCATGGGATCGACGACGATGACCAGACGGGCGTCGAGGCTTTCGGGCGCTTTGAAGTAATATTCGACGGCTTCCAGCGTGTCATGATCGCGATAAACGCCGACATGGGCGACGCGCGCCGAAGGCACAAGTTCCAGCATGCCTTCCAGAAGGCCATTGCCGGCACGAAGGATGGAGGCAAAAACAAGTTTTTTTCCCTCGAGAACGGGTGCCTCGATGGTTTCAAGCGGCGTGTCGATGGTCTCCATCGTCATTTCAAGATCACGCGTCACTTCATAGCAGAGCAGCGTCGAGATTTCGCGCAACAGGCGGCGGAAGCCGGCCGTGGAGGTTTCCTTCTTGCGCATGATGGTGAGTTTGTGCCGCACCAGCGGATGTTCGATGACTGTGACGCCGTCCATGAAACTGGCCTTTCTTTATCTCATGCCCTGTAATTCACCGAAAGCGTGCTTTTCGCAAGCCTTCTTCGTGTTTTTACCCCGTCAACAACAACTCACGCCTGCTCCAGTCTGGCGAGCAGCGTTGCACGGGTGGCGTCGTCCACGAAGGCGCTCTCCAGTGCGGTGCGCGTCATGGCGTTGATCTCGGCCTCGGTGAAACCGAACTCGTCCGCCGCCAGCGCATATTCCCGCGCCAGTGAGGTAAAGAAGAATGGCGGGTCGTCGGAACTGACGCAGACGCGCACGCCAGCGTCGCTAAGAGCTCTGAGCGGATGGCTGGCAAAATCGGGATAGACCTTGAGAGCAATATTGGAGCCGGGACAAACTTCAAGAACAGTCCCGGTTTCGGCAAGCCGGGCGACGAGGTCCGCATCTTCGATGGCGCGCACGCCATGCCCGATACGCGCCGGCCTGACGAGATCGAGCGCATCGGCAACGCTTTCCGGACCACAGACTTCGCCCGCGTGAATGGTCAGCCCAAGACCGGCATCTCGCGCGATGTCAAAGGCACGGGCGTAATCCGCGATCCGTCCCATGCGCTCCTCACCCGCCATGTTGAAGCCTGATATAAGCGGATGCCGCACTCGCGCCGCATAGTCGGCAGCCGCGATGACCCGCTCAGGACCGAAATGCCGCTCACCGGTGACGATGATGCGCGTCTCGATGCCGGTTTTCTCCTTTGCGATGCGGATGCCTTCTGCAACACCTGCCAGATAGGCATCTGCCCCCAGCCCGATGCGGTCACCGTGATCGGGCGAAATGATCAGCTCGCTATAGATGGTATTGGCCGCTGCAAGTTCGGCGAGATAGGTCTCGGTGAGAAGGGCATAATCTTCGTCGGTCTTGAACACCTGCGCCACTGCATCATAACAGCGGATGAACTCGGCGAAATCCGACCAGACATAGTTGCCATCACGCAGAAAACTGCTGGTGTCGATGCCGTATTTGTCCGCCTGTTTCGCAACGAGTGAAGGCGGAGCAGCGCCTTCGAGATGGCAGTGAATTTCGGCTTTCAGCAAATGCGATGTCAAATAAAGCTCCTGCCATGGGGACCGGCGTCAATGCCGAGATGATGGGCGATGCTTTCACCGATATCGGCGTAGCTCGTGCGGATGCCGACATCGCGGGAACGGATGCCCGGGCCGAATGCCATGATTGGCACCCTTTCGCGTGTATGGTCCGTGCCTCGCCAGGTGGGATCGCAACCATGGTCGGCGGTGAGAAGCGCTATATCGCCAGGCGCCATCTTACGGTGGATTTCGGGAATCCGCGCATCGAAGGCCTCAAGGGCGGCGGCGTAACCGGCAACGTCCCGGCGATGGCCATAAAGCATGTCGAAATCGACGAAATTGGTAAAGACGAGATCGCCGTTTTCCGCCTCGTCGATAGCCTGCAACGTCGCATCCATCAAGGCGGCGTTGCCATTTGCCTTGATGACGCGCGAGACGCCCTGATGGGCATAGATGTCACCGATCTTGCCGATCGCATGCACCTTTCGCCCCGCTTCCACCAGCCGGTCGAGCAGGGTGGGCTCGGGCGGCAGAACGGAAAAATCGCGGCGATTGCCGGTGCGCTCAAAGGTCGCGACCGTTTCGCCGATGAAGGGCCTCGCGATGACGCGGCCTATGTTCAGTGGATCGAGCAGCTTGCGCACGGTTTCGCAGAGCGAGATGAGGGGCTCCAGACCGAAATGCGTTTCGTGCGCGGCGATCTGGAAAACGGAATCGGATGAGGTATAGCAGATCGGTTTACGGGTCCTGATATGCTCCTCGCCGAGCGCAGCGATGATCTCGGTGCCGGAAGCATGGCAATTGCCGAGGATGCCGGGAATATTAGCCTCCTTGCAGATCGCCTCCACCAGTTCCGGAGAAAAGGCGTCGCCTTCCGTCGGGAAATATCCCCAGTCGAAGGTGACGGGTGTACCGGCGATCTCCCAGTGACCGGACGGCGTGTCCTTGCCCTTGGAGATTTCGCTGGCGGAACCGTGTAGGCCGAAAATGCGCTCCGGCGGTTCCATACCGGCGGGAATGTCGCCGCTTGCCTGTCTTGCGATCTCGATGAGGCCGAGCGAACACATGTTCGGCAGCTTCAGCGGCCCGGAGCGAAGGCCTGCCCTGTCTGCAGCCCCTGCTGCGCAGAACTCTGCGATATGGGCGAGCGTATTGGCGCCGAGGTCGCCATAGCGTTCCGCATCAGGCGCGCCGCCGACCCCGAAGGAATCCAGAACGAGAAGAAATGCTCTTGCCATAACTCTCCGCAACGAAAATGTGCCGACGGGTAACGTCAGGCCTATCCGTCGTTATAGATCAGCAATTCGTGAAGAAGGAAGCGCTTTTATGAACCATCCGGTAAAACCGGGTGCTCAGTCCTCATCGCGCTTGGATTTCGGCGCGTTGAGATTGCGCAGGACATACCATCCGGCCGCGACAACCATAGCCGCCAGGATATACCACGTCACGGCGTAGGAGAGATGGTTGTTCGGGAATGTGAGCAGGGTCTTGCCACCGACCGGCAGGCCACTTGGATTGGGTGTGGCGTCTGCGTCGACATAAAAGGGTGCGACATCGGACAGGCCGGAGGCCTCAGAGATTTGCGGAATATTCCGGGAATACCAGCGGCCATTCGTCGGATCGTTGGTGCGCAGGAAAAGCCCGCCTGTTTCCGGGCCGCGCATCAGGCCAACGACCTCGACGCGTCCGGCCGGTTGACCTTCCGCGCGGGAGGCCGGGTCACGCTTATCGGAGGGCACGAAACCGCGATTGATGATGATGCTGGACCCGTCGTCGCGCTTCAGTGGTGTCATCACCCAATAGCCCGGTCCCAGATCGGTGACGGTGTAGACCTGAACCTCTTTGTCGTTAAGAAAGACACCTGTCAATTTGACGCGGCGATATTCATAATCGGCGGGATCGGTGAGAGCGGGCCATTCGCCGGTTGCCGGTGCATCGACGGGCTGCGCATGGACCCGCGCTTCGACGCGCTCGATGAGGTCGAGCTTCCAGTACAGGCGCTGGACCTGCCATGTTCCGAGAGCAACAAGGCAGGACGTCAGGACAACGGTCAGGAACAGCACGACGATGGCCGCGGGGCGGACGCGGCGGTTTTCGGATGTGATTTCACTCATCTCAAGTCCTTGCGAGGCGGTTTTTGCCGACGGTTTGTCCGCATCGGGCCATTGGCGCCGCACCAGCCTCTTCCAGCAAATAACCCCATAAATCGCGCCACGATTCATGGGGTTATATGTTGGCGCGGAGGGTGGCCCGCCGGAGAAGCCCGGCGGGCAAAACATCAAATCTGCTCAGGGCAGGTTCTTCACATCTTCGATATGCAGCGGCATCATGTTTTTGTTCATGTTGTACATGACCCAGAGCGAGCCGGAGAGCGTGATCAGGAGGACCACGACGGTGAAGATCAGCGCCATGAAGGTCCAGCCGCCTTCGGATTTGGTGTCCATGTGCAGGAAGTAGATCATGTGCACGAAGATCTGGATGACGCCAAGACCCATGATTGCGATGACAAGCACGGTCTTGTTTTGAACGACGTCACCCATGACCAGCCAGAACGGGATCGCCGTCAGGATGACCGACAGGACGAAGCCGATCATGTAGCTTTTGAACGTACCGTGGCTGGCGCCATCATGGTGGTGATGGTCGTCGCCATGCGCGTGGTGATGTGCGTGTGCTTCGGAACTCATCAAAGAACTCCCATGAGGTAAACGAAGGAGAAGACGCCGATCCAGATGACGTCGAGGAAGTGCCAGAACATCGAAAGGCACATCAGGCGGCGCTTGTTGGCGGCGATCAGGCCGTGCTTGCCGACCTGAACCATCAGCGTCACGAGCCAGATGATGCCGAAGGTCACGTGCAGGCCGTGCGTGCCGACCAGCGCGAAGAAGGACGACAGGAACGCCGAGCGATGCGGGCCGGCACCTTCCTCGATCAGGTGGTGGAACTCGTAGAGTTCGACGGCCAGGAAGGCGAGACCGAAGAGACCGGTGATGCCGAGCCAGACAAGCGTCGTCTTCACCTTCTGCTTTTCCATTTCCAGCATGGCGAAGCCATAGGTGATGGAGGAGAAAAGCAGGAAGCCGGTGTTGATGGCGACGAGCTTGAGATCGAAGAGATCCGCGCCCGAAGGACCGGCCGCATAGCTGCGGCCGAGAACGGCATAGGTGGCGAAGAGCACGGCAAAGATCAGGCAGTCGCTCATCAGATAGAGCCAGAAGCCGATAGACGTACCGTTTTCCGGATGGTGGTCTTCCTTCAGGTAGAAGACCGGTGGTTCAGCGCCGTCGACGCTGTGTGCAGGTGTATGAGCCATGTTTCGTTACGCCTGTTTCGCGAGCAGCTTCGTACGTTCCGCCTCGACGGTCGAAACGTCAGCGGCGGGAATGTAGTATTCGCGATTGTAGTTGAAGGTATGGGCGATCGAGACTGCGATAATGCCGATGAAGGACAGCGCTGCAAGCCACCAGATATGCCACACCAGGGCGAAGCCGAGCACCACGCTGATGCCGCTGATGATGACGCCAGCACCGGTATTCTTCGGCATATGGATCGGGATGAAACCTTCCAGCGGCCGGCTGTAACCGCGCTTCTTCATGTCCGTCCAGGCATCCACATCGTGAATGACGGGCGTGAAGGCGAAGTTGTACTGCGGCGGCGGCGAAGAAGTGGACCATTCCAGCGTGCGGCCATTATAGGGGTCGCCGGTCACGTCACGCAGCTGCTCGCGCTTCAGGAAGCTGACGATGAGCTGGATGATGAAGGAGGCAATGCCGAGCGCTATCAGGAACGCGCCGAAGGCAGCGATCACGAACCAGATCTGCAGCGAGTTGTCTTCAAACTGGCTGAGGCGGCGGGTGATACCCATCAGGCCGAGGATGTAGAGCGGCATGAAGGCGAAGTAGAAGCCGACGAACCAGAACCAGAAGGACAGCTTGCCCCAGAACGGGTCGAGACGGTAACCGAAAGCCTTCGGGAACCAGTAGACGATACCTGCCAGAACGCCGAAGACCACGCCGCCGATGATCGTGTTGTGGAAGTGGGCGATCAGGAACAGCGAGTTGTGCAGCACGAAGTCAGCAGGGGGAACGGCGAGAAGAACGCCGGTCATGCCACCGATGACGAAGGTGATCATGAAGCCGATCGTCCAAAGCATCGGCACGTCGAACTTGATGCGGCCCTTATACATGGTGAAGAGCCAGTTGAAGATCTTCGCACCCGTCGGGATCGAGATGATCATCGTCGTGATGCCGAAGAAGGCATTGACGTTGGCGCCGGAACCCATGGTGAAGAAGTGGTGCAGCCACACGAGGTAGGACAGGATGGTGATGACGGCGGTGGCGTAAACCATCGAGGCATAACCGAAGAGACGCTTGCCCGAGAAGGTGGCGACGATTTCGGAGAAGATACCGAAAGCCGGCAGCACCAGAATATAAACTTCGGGATGGCCCCAGATCCAGATGAGGTTGACATACATCATCGGATTGCCGCCGAGGTCGTTGGTGAAGAAATTCGTGCCAGCGTAGCGGTCAAGGGTCAGAAGCGCGAGCGTTGCGGTCAGGATCGGGAAGGAGGCCACGATCAGGATGTTCGAACACAGCGACGTCCAGACAAAGATCGGCATGCGCATCATGGTCATGCCCGGCGCACGCATCTTGATGATGGTCACGATCAGGTTGATGCCCGATAGTGTCGTTCCGACACCGGCGATCTGCAGGCCCCAGATATAATAATCGACCCCGACCCCCGGGCTTCCGTCGATGCCCGACAGCGGCGGGTAGGCGAGCCAGCCTGTCTGCGCATATTCACCGATGAACAGCGAGATCATGGTGATGACGGCGCCGGCCGTGGTCATCCAGAAGGAGAAGTTGTTGAGGAAGGGGAACGACACGTCGCGGGCGCCGATCTGAAGCGGCACGACGAAGTTCATCAGACCTGTGATCATGGGCATGGCCATGAAGAAGATCATGATGACGCCATGGGCCGTGAAAATCTGGTCGTAGTGATGCGGCGGAAGGTAACCTTCCGATCCGCCGGAGGCGATCGCCTGCTGAACGCGCATCATGATGGCGTCGGCAAAGCCGCGCAGAAGCATGACGAGCGCCAGAATGATGTACATGATACCGATCTTTTTGTGATCGATACTCGTAAACCACTCATTCCACAGATAGCCCCACATGCGGAAATAGGTGATGGCGCCGATAACGGCGATGCCGCCCAGAGCCACGGCCGCGAAGGTGGCGACAAGAATGGGCTCGTGAAGCGGGATTGACTCCCAGGTTAGCCGTCCGAACAGGAACGACGTTTGATCGGAGTTGACGACCATTTTAGCCTCTTGCGATTCAAAAACGTATGATCGGCGCGGACTGGCCGCGCCGCAGAATGCCGGGACGGATCGTCAGCCAGCGACTTGTTTCGTTTCCGGCAGCGCCGCGGGTTCGAAAGTCTGACCTTCGATCACAGCCGGGGTAGATTGCGGACCATTGGCGACGCCGTAAGGTGCAAGCGGTGTGCAGACCACGGAGTTGAGAGCCTTGGCCATGTCGATGCCTTCCTTGCCGCCGCCGCCATTGGCGTCGATATGCATCATGTCGCGCATGCAGAGCTTGTTCGGCTCGACGCAGCGGTTGAGGATGGCGCTGTAGAGTTCCGGATCGACAGAAGCGAAATACTGCACCGGCTCACGCTCGGAAGGCTTGGCGAATTCGAGATATTCCTGGCGGCCGAAACCCTTGCCGCCTTCCTTTGCCTTGGCCACCCACTGGTCGAAGCCCTGCTGGCTGAGACCATGGAACTTGAAGCGCATATGCGAGAAGCCGGGGCCGGAGAAGTTTGCCGAGAAGCCGTCATAGACGCCTTCCTTGTTGATCACCGCGTGCAGCTTGGTCTGCATGCCGCCCATCGCGTAGATCTGGCCGGCCAGTGCGGGCACGAAGAACGAATTCATCGCGGTCGTTCCGGTGATCTTGAAGTTTATCGGGACATCGACGGGCGCGGCAAATTCATTGACGCTGCCAATGCCGAGTTCCGGATAGAAGAACAGCCACTTCCAGTCCATCGCCACGACCTCGACCGTCAGCGGTTTGACATCGGCCGTCACCTGACGGTTCTCATCGATCCGCTCCAGCGGGCGATAGGGGTCGAGGCGGTGGGTGGAAATCCAGGTTACCGTGCCGAGCATCAGGATGATGGCGACCGGCGCAGACCAGATCACCATTTCAAGCCGCGTGGAATGATGCCACTCGGGGTCGTAATCTTCCGCTTTCGCCGATTCACGGTACTTCCATGCGAAGAACAGCGTGAGGACGATGACCGGAACGATGATCAGCAGCATCAAGACAGTGGACGTGATGATAAGATCGCGCTGCTGGATGGCGACGTCGCCCGATGGATTCATGACAACGAGGTTGCAGCCGCTGAGCAGCAACAGAGCCGGGATCGCCAGAAGGGCGGATGGGAGTTTTTTGATCATGCGCACGTTCTTTGAACTCGTACAGTTTGGATTAGGCTGCGGAATAATTGCCAAACATCATTTCTGGAATGAGGTATATTGTCGCGGTGCAGCGAAAGCGTTGCGATGCACCATAAGCGGCAGTTCTGCTCAAAGGCGGAGTGGCTGCATTATCGCACGCTGGGCCTGACCGGCAACCCTTTATTTTCAAACTTCAATTGACGTTACGTAGGGTGCGTGTGACAATCCGCCGCATAGTAACGCAACGGAAGAGGAGCCGGCGCGTTACAGGGAATGGTTCGTCCATGACGCAGGAGGGATATTATGAGTTATACCAATGCTGCTCCATCCTTTGGGCAGGCACCGGAAGCAAACGGGGCTGGCCCCGTCAGGGTCGATCCGGATCGCATCACGATTGCCGTCATTCTCGCGAGAATGACCGAATTTTTCGACTTTTTTATCTATGCCATCGCCTCTGCGCTCGTCTTCCCGCATGTGTTCTTCTCCTATGCAGATCCACTGACGGCCACCCTTTATTCCTTCGCTGTTTTCTCCCTCGCCTTCATCGCACGGCCGATCGGCTCCCTCATCTTCCTCCAGATCGACCGTAAATTCGGCCGCGCCGTGAAGCTGATGGCGGCTCTGTTCACGCTCTGTGGCTCCACCATGGCGATCAGTTTCCTGCCTTCCTATGCGGAAGTCGGCATGCTCGCACCGATCCTGCTCGCTGTCTTCCGTATCGGCCAGGGTCTTGGACTGGGTGGTGCATGGGATGGTCTCGTCTCGCTGCTTGCGATGAATGCACCACCGAAACAGCGCGGCTGGTACGCCATGATGCCACAGATCGGCGCCGCCATGGGCTTCGGCCTCGCCAGCGCCTTCTTCATCGTCTTCGTGACGCAGCTTTCCAATGCGGAATTTCTCGCCTGGGGCTGGCGTTTCCCCTTCTTCGTGGCGCTGGCGCTGAATGTGCTTGCGCTCTTTGCTCGCCTGCGGATGATCGTGACGCCGGAATTCCAGTCTATGCTGGAGCAGCATGAGTTGGAACCACGGCCCATGTTCAAGATGTTGCGGTCGCAGTTTCCAGTCGTGGTCACGGGTGCTTTCGTGCCTCTGGCCAGCTTTGCGCTCTTCCACCTCGTCACGGTTTTTCCGCTCAGCTGGGTGTCGCTCAATACCAGCCAGCGTGTGTCCGACTTCCTTTTCGTGCAGTTCGTCAGCGCTATCATCGCTGGTGGCATGATCGTGATCTCGGGCGTTCTCGCGGATCGCATCGGCCGACGGAAGCTTCTGGCCATCGCAGCGGTGCTGATTGGCCTTTTCAGCCTCGTGGCGCCCATTCTCCTGGGGTCAGGTGATATCGGCCGTTATCTCTTCGTGTTGATCGGCTTCTCCTTGCTCGGCCTGTCCTTCGGTCAGGCGGGCGGAGCGCTCGCCTCGCGCTTCAGCCGTGAGTACCGCTACACCGGCGCCTCGCTGACGTCGGATGTGTCCTGGCTCATCGGTGCCGGTTTCGCACCGCTCGTCGCGCTTGGATTTTCGTCCAAGTTCGGCCTTTTCGCTGTCGGTATTTACCTGATGTCGGGCGCACTTTGCACGCTTATCGCCCTATGGTTCAGCCGCACGCTGGATATGCCGTCGGAGTAAATGGGGCTTTGACATCACCCGCAGCCATGACGCCGCGGAATCCTACCGGATTTCGCGGCGCTTCTGTCACACCTATCCGAATGAGCTTCGAGTTTTTATCCACGGGCGGCCGGAACCGCCATACTCACATCTCGGCTTAGCAATTGGTGCAGGCCGTTTCGGCGTCGCGCTGCTTGAAGAAGTAGTCCCGACTTATCGTGATCGATTTTGTGCCTGATGAGGCGATATCGGGCATGAACATCATCAAGTCATGTGGAATGGAAAGTTCGACATGGATAAGGAAACTGTCCGAGAGTTGCAATCGGGTCGGAACGGCGACTGGCGAGCCGACCGCATAGGGTCTCTGATTTTTCTCATCCCATGACCACACGATTTTGGCCTGCTTCTGCGCATCGATCTTGATGCCGCTGATCTTCAGTTGCAGGCCTTTGATGCTGTAGGGTGCAAATATGGCTGCGGCGACATCCTGCATGCCGGCCAGATAGGTTTTGTCGACCGAACCTGTTTTCGATATCAGGTCATTGATGCTCGCTGCTGCAGTGCTCGCCCGTTTGTAGGTGTTGTAGCCGATCGTCAATTCAAAGGACGTCAGGTAAAGTGCGAGCAATATCGGAAAGATAATTGCGAACTCGATTGCACCGACGCCCCGTTTGTCGCGGGCAAAGCGCAACGCGAGGGCGACAAGACGTTGTTTGCCGTTTGCTGCCGCGGATAGTAGCCCCGCCATCATGAGCCCCCGCTCGTCGTGTATTTCTCGTTCATAAACGCACTCGTTGCAACGATGAGAAAATGCGAGGGCATGGAGCCATCGACGGGCCTTATCTTCGTAAGATAAGGCCGGATGATATCGGCGACGACGCGCCATCGATAATAGACGCGCAACATGTTGATGGTTTCCGGTCCGCCCGGCTTGAAGCCGAACTGGGCCGTGTCGAGGTCATAATATTCGCCATAGGCCTTCAATGGTATCGTGGTCGGAATATCCTTGAAGGCGGCGAAAGAGCGAAGATCGATGTAAAGCTTCTGTTCTTTCTCGATCTCACCGTCGCAGTTGATCATAATGGAGACTTCATCGCAGAAATTCTTGCGGAAATCCGCTTTCGAGATCGAGCTGCTGATCTGGCCCGTCCTCAGGCGCCGGCCCATTGTCTCCGTCGCGTTCACGACGACCTGTTCGGCCATCATGGCAATGAAGGTTTCGAGGATTGCAAACACGACGAGGAAATAGGGAATGGCGAGGATCGCGAATTCGATGGCTGCTGTCCCGTCGCGCGAGACGCCGAATTTTTCCAGCAATGGCTTCAGTCTGGCCAGTCGCATAGGGGTCTATCTCTGAGAATATGCGGCAAGCGCAACCGTTGAATTGTTGCGGACGATAACCACCCCATGTTTAGATTCTATTACTTCGATAAACTATACTTTATTGAATTCCGAATTTGGTACGCCCCACAGCAAAAAAGCCCGGCTCAGGGCCAGGCTTTTCGAGAATAGATGGAGCAGACGCTTAATCCGCATCGGCCCGGGCGAGCACCTCCAGCGTCGGCGTGGAGGTGATGTTGTAGCCGCAATCCACATAGTGGCATTCGCCGGTCACGCCGCGGGACAGGCTGGACAGCAGATAAAGCGCCGATCCGCCGATGTCGTCGATGTCGGCCGTCCGCCGCAGCGGTGCGTTCTTCTGGTTCCAGGCGTATATCGCACGGGCGTCGGAAATGCCTGCACCGGCGAGCGTGCGGACCGGGCCGGCCGAGATGGCGTTCACGCGGATGTCGCGCGGGCCGTAATCGGCCGCGAGATAACGCACGGACGCCTCAAGAGCCGCCTTGGCGACGCCCATGACGTTGTAGTTCGGGATGACGCGCTGAGAACCATTATAGGTCAGCGTCAGCATGGAGCCGCCATTGGTCATTAGTTCAGCGGCGCGCTTGGCGATTTCCGTGAAGGAGAAACAGGAAATGACCATGGTACGGCTGAAATTCTCGCGCGTCGTGTCGGCGTAAAGACCCTTCAGCTCGTTCTTGTCGGAGAAGCCGATGGCGTGCACGACGAAATCGAGCGAGCCCCATTTTTCGCGAATCGTCGCAAACAGCGCATCCACCGAAGCGATATCCTCGACATCGCAAGGTACGATGAAGTCGGAACCGAGCTCCGCAGCGAGCGGTTTCACGCGCTTGCCAAGCGCTTCACCCTGGTAGGTGAAGGCGAGTTCCGCGCCCTGTGCCGCAAGCGCCTTGGAGATGCCCCAGGCGATCGAGTGATTGTTTGCGACGCCCATGATGAGGCCGCGTTTACCCTGCATGATGCCGTTCATTGGCAATTATCCGTTATGACGCTGGAAGACGAGCGTGGCGTTGGTGCCGCCGAAGCCGAAGGAATTGGAAAGGATGGTGTCGATCTTGGCGTTGTCGATACGGCTGCGAACGATCGGAACGCCCGCAAATTCCGGATCGAGTTCGGAAATATGCGCGCTCTCGCCGATGAAGCGTTCCTGCATCATCAACAGGCCGTAGATCGATTCCTGCACGCCGGCCGCGCCGAGCGAATGGCCGGTGAGCGACTTGGTCGACTGGATGTGCGGGATCTTATCGCCGAAGACTTCGCGGATCGCGCCGATTTCCTTGCTGTCGCCAACCGGTGTCGAGGTGCCGTGGGTATTGATATAGTCGATGTCGCCCTTGACGGTGGAAAGGGCCTGCCGCATGCAGCGGATCGCGCCTTCGCCCGACGGTGCAACCATGTCGTAACCGTCCGAGGTTGCGCCATAACCGACGATTTCGGCGTAGATTTTTGCGCCGCGCGCCTTCGCATGCTCCAGCTCTTCAAGAACCAGGACGCCCGCACCGCCGGCGATAACGAAGCCATCGCGGTTGACGTCATAGGCGCGCGAGGCGACGTCGGGAGTTTCGTTGTATTTGGACGACATGGCTCCCATCGCGTCGAAAAGGTTCGACATCGACCAGTCGAGATCCTCGTGGCCGCCAGCGAACATTACGTCCTGCTTGCCCCACTGGATCATTTCGGCGGCGTTGCCGATGCAATGCGCCGAGGTGGAGCAGGCCGACGAGATGGAGTAGTTGACGCCGTGGATCTTGAACCAGGTCGCGAGCGTGGCCGAAGCGGTGGAGGACATGGCCTTCGGCACGGCAAAGGGGCCGATGCGCTTCGGGCTGTTGTTCTTCAGCGTAATGTCGGCAGCTTCGACAATCGTGCGGGTGGAAGGGCCGCCAGACCCCATAATGATGCCGGTGCGCTCATTGCCGCTGATATCGCTCTCTTCGAGGCCGGAATCGGCGATTGCCTGCTTCATGGCGACGTGGTTCCACGCTCCGCCCTGCGACAGAAACCGCATGGCGCGGCGATCGACCAGGTCGGTCGGGTCCAGAGACGGCTTGCCCCAGACCTGGCACTTGAAACCGTGTTCGGCAAAATCCGGCGAAAAAGAAATGCCGGATTTGGCATTGCGCAGCGACGCGGTGACCTCGGCGGCATCACCGCCGATGGAAGAAACAATACCGAGGCCGGTGACAACAACTCGTCTCATCAAAGGGACCTTTTCTTTAGATTTCGGCTGGGCGACTGAAGGCCGTCCGGCGTTTGTCTGAACTATTTCGTCTGCCTCAGGCAGCCTTTTCCTTGGACAGGCCGACCCGCAGGTCGGATGCCTGATAGATGGTTTCACCATCCGCCTTCAGCCAGCCGTCGGCGGTGCCAAGCACCAGACGGCCGCGCATCACGCGCTTAAAATCGATACCATATTGCAGGAGTTTGGTGTGAGGGCGAACCATGCCCTTGAACTTCACTTCACCGGTGGAAAGCGCCATGCCGCGGCCTTCTTCACCCAGCCAGCCGAGGAAGAAGCCGGTCAGCTGCCACATGCCATCAAGGCCGAGGCAGCCCGGCATGATCGGGTTGCCCTGGAAATGGCAGGGGAAATACCAGTCGTCAGGGCTCACATCGTATTCGGCACGGATGAAACCCTTGTCGAATGCGCCGCCGGTCTCCGAAATTTCGGTGATCCGGTGTACCATGAGCATGGGGGCAACGGGAGCTGGGCATTTCCCGGGCCGAACAATTCGCCGCGACCGCAGGACAGGATCTCTTCGTAATTGTAACTTGACTGCCTCGTTGCCATACCGCTTTCACTTCCCCAGTTACTGGTGTTGATTGACTTCACTAGAGCAAGTTAGGTTCAAAATGAAGCGCCACAAGGGCAGAGGCCGTTTCAGCCCCATTCTTTGTCTTCACAACCCTCTTTACAGAAGTCATTACCTCAATATGGCGTCCGCATACAGGAACCGTCAGTCGGGAACCAGAGGAAATTTGCAGGAAGAGCCGGTTTGCAGCCATTTGCGACACACCGCGGCGCTGAAACTATTGAAAGCAATCCCCGCAAAAGATATATGCTATTGCAATTGACAGGTTTCAGACCTCTGTTTGGAATGGGATTGCATGGCATTTGACGCCACATTGGATATTGGGACGAGGCTGCGGCGCTCGGGGCTGCGGCCCACGCGCCAGCGCGTTGCTTTGGGCGATCTTCTTTTCGCAAAGGGCGATCGGCACCTGACGGTCGAGGAACTGCATGACGAGGCGGTGACCGCCGGCGTGCCCGTTTCTCTCGCCACGGTGTACAATACGCTGCATCAGTTTACGGAAGCCGGACTGATCCGTGTTCTTGCCGTCGAAGGCGCGCGCACCTATTTCGATACGAACGTTTCGGATCACCACCACTTCTTCGTGGAGGGCGAGAACGAGGTTCTCGATATTCCAATCAACAATCTCCAGATAGACAATCTGCCGGAAGCGCCCGAGGGCATGGAAATCGCCCATGTGGATGTGGTGATCCGCCTTCGCCGCAAACGCGGCTGACGCCGTACCTGGTGACGGATATGAAAATGGCGCCGAAGGGCGCCATTTCTGTTTTCAGCATTTCCGCGACAGGTCACTTCATCACGTCTTCCGGCCGTCTGCCGGGCTTGGCCTTGTAGGGCGGGAAAGTCCAGCCGAAAAGTAGCGCGCCGGATCGGACGGATAAGGCCGTCAGAAAACCCGCAGCGGACGCGGCATAAAGCGGTGCGCCGAAGAAATAGACGACAATAAAGGTGGAGGAGCCCAGAAGCGCGCAGGTGATGTAGATTTCCGGGCGCAGGAGAACCGATGGCTCCCCCGCCATTATATCGCGCAACACTCCTCCAAACGTCGCGGTCAGAACGCCTGTGACGATGGCGACGGTTGCCGAGCCGCTCGCGGCAAGGCCCTTGGCTGCTCCCATGACGCAATAGGCCGAAAGGCCGAGCGCATCGAGCCAGATCAATACACGGTAACGGGATTCGAAGAGATGCGCGGTGAAAAACAGCAGCACCGCCACCGAGACGCAGACGAGAATATAAGTGGGGTTGATGACCCAGAAAACCGGCGTTCTGCCCAGCACGAGATCGCGTACCGTGCCACCGCCAATACCGGTCGCAGCCGCGAAAAACAGGAAGCCGATCAGGTCGAGCTGCTTGCGCGAGGCGGCGAGCGCGCCGGTTGCGGCAAAGACAGCGACGCCGGCATAATCGAGAAAACCCAGAAGTGTCATAAAAAAGGTTCCCCCTGGAACACGGGCCGCGAACAGGTCAGTGTCGCGCAAGCACTAAACTCTAGGCTGGTCGCCCGGATGATCGCAACATCCATAACCCAAACGGATGCAAAGGAAAATGCCGTGCGAATCGCTCTCGTTGCCGCTCTTCACG
This sequence comes from Agrobacterium tumefaciens, assembly GCF_017726655.1. NCBI lineage: Bacteria > Pseudomonadati > Pseudomonadota > Alphaproteobacteria > Hyphomicrobiales > Rhizobiaceae > Agrobacterium > Agrobacterium tumefaciens. The sequence continues at coordinate 1,953,077 of NZ_CP072308.1, read as the reverse complement.
CGCTGGTTCTCTTGATGTTTCCAGCGGCGCTCTCGGCGCAGCAGCAGCTGGTGAGCGATCCTGAAATTTACGAGAAGGATCATTTCCGCAAAGAATGCAAGGTGGCGGCTTTCGGCGATGATTTCGTCACGCGGCTGGATATCAACAATGACGGGTTGATGGATGCCGTCGTCAATCATGGGGTTCTGGATTGCGACGGCGAAAAAGGCCGCGCCTGCGATGACGAGGGATGCCCTTATAATTTTTACGTGCAGGTGAAAGAGGGCGGCTACCTGATGATCGCAACGGCGCGGATCTACGGTTATGACTTTATCAAGCGGTTCGGCAACATGGTTTTCGTGTTGAAGATGCATCCGCGTTATTGCGAGCGCACCGACAAGGAACCTTGCCTGATGACGGTTCGTGTTCGCGGTACCAAATTCGTCACCATTTCGAGGAAGTAACGACGATCCCGGTCAGGGTGCAACCCGCCGGATTTTGACCTGCTGATTATAGCGGCGCCGCAATGAGCGGGGAATGACAAGGGTGGCAAGCGCGACAGCAAAAATTGCGCCTGTAACTACCCACAGGGCATCGGACTGTAGATTGGCGCCGAGAATGGCGCCGCAGATCGCGCCGCTCAGCATGCCAAGCCAGGGAACGATCTGAATTCCCCAGTCGAGGCTCCGGTCACCGAGAAGAAAACGACCGATGCCTCGGCCGAAGCGGGAAAGCGCGCCCGTCACATAGGTGAGCCCGATCGGCAGCCCCTCTATATGCTCGACGGCCGCATTGACCATGCCCATCGCGAAAACGACAATGTAGAATTGCGGGAGGGCCGAGGCCACTTTGCCAAGCAAGGCGGCGACGGCGACCAGGCATCCCACGACCGCCAGAACGGCAAAGATGCGCCGTTCGAATTTATGGGCCACGACGATGCCACCGGCATTGCCCGCCACAAAGGCAATGATCGCGAACAGCAGTTTCGCAGCGTGAGAGTAGCCTCCCGCTTCCGCCGAGACGGCAGCTCGCGTGGTATTGCCTGTCATGAAGGACACGAAGTCGCCCGAAATATGCAGGCCTACCGCGTCAGTCATTCCAGCGATGAAGGAAATCGCCGCAACCAGTGCAATGCCGGTTCCTGTTCGTCTCGCTCTGATGATGCTGCGGCGTCTTTGTCTGGTCATGGAAAGCTCGATTTAAAAACCCCAGCCGATGCGCGCGGGCTCTTATTTCTAGAATGGCAGGCGGCAAGTTTGCAATCGTTCTGAGAGCGCTCACCAGCAGCCATTTTGTCTAGACAAATGGGGAATCACTGCCTACCATGCCTCAAATAAAGCGAAACACAACATCGCACAAAAATAAGTCAAAGGGGTTCAGATCATGAAGAAAACGTGGGTTCTCGCCACTATTGCCGCACTTGCCTCATCCGCTTCCGCTTACGCTGAAACCGCAGTGACCATCGGAATGTCCGGCTGGACAGGGTTTGCACCGCTGACGCTTGCCAAGCAGGCGGGCATTTTTGAAAAGAACGGCCTCAAAGTCGAGATCAAGAAGATTCCGCAGGCCAGCCGTCACCTTGCTCTCGCGTCCGGCGACATTCAGTGCGCGGCCACCACGGTGGAAACCTGGATCGCGTGGAATGCCAATGGCGTGAAATCCACCCAGATTTTCCAGATGGACAAGTCTCACGGTGCTGACGGTATCGCGGTTCGCAGCGACGTCTCCAAGGTCGCCGACCTCAAGGGCAAGACGATTGCCGCCTCCGCGCCGGGCACATCACCCTATTTCTTCCTCGCATGGATCCTCAAGGAGAACGGCCTGACGTTGAAGGATGTGAAGGTTGTCAACCTTGAGCCAGGCCCGGCTGCGCAGGCCTTCGTCGCTGGCCAGAACGATGCGGCCATGACCTATGAACCGTATCTTTCCACCGTTCGTGCCGCGCCCGACAAGGGCAAGATCCTTGCGACAACGCTGGATTACCCCGCTGTCATGGATACGTTCGGTTGCACCCCGGATTTCCTGAAGGCCAATCCGCAGGCGGCCAAGGCTCTTGCAGACAGCTATTTTCAGGCACTGGAACTGATCAAGGCAGACCCGGAAAAGTCCTATGCGACAATGGGGGCGGACGTAAAGCAGGCAGGTGAAGCCTTCGCCGCCTCTGCAAAATTCCTTGAATGGCAGGACAAGGCTGCCAACCAGAAATTCTTTGACGGTGAATTTAAAACATTTTCCGAAAAGGCGGCCGACCTGCTGCTGGAAATTGGTGTGATAAAGTCGAAGCCCGATCTTTCGACCCTCGCGGACACCTCTTTCATCAAGTAATCGAACAGGCCGCTGACATTCCCGCGGGGATGTCGCGGCGGAAAGCAAGTGAGGGCGTCGGTTGCGTGATGAAACACGTTCGGCGCCCTGATGGCGCGGCAAGAGTGCCGCGCCGACTTTATGGTTAAGGTCTCAGATGCAACCTCTTCAACCCATCCGCAACAGCACGAGAATTAGTCTTGGCGTTCTGTTTTTCGTTCTGTTTTTTGCCGCCTGGGGCTTTGCCACGCTTGGCGGCTTCGTATCGCCGACCTTTCTGGCCGACCCTATCACCATGCTGAAGGATGGCATCTATCTTCTGACCGATCAGGGTTTTGCCAACGATATTGGCATGACGATCTGGCGCGTCGTCGGTGGCTTCGTTTTGGCCTCGCTCGTGGCCGTCCCGCTCGGCATTGCGATGGGAGCATATAAGCCCGTCGAAGCGCTGCTTGAGCCGTTTGTCTCCTTCGCGCGCTATCTGCCGGCTTCGGCCTTCGTTCCGCTGCTCATTCTCTGGGCCGGTATCGGCGAGATGCAGAAGCTGCTTGTCATCTTTATCGGCGCGGTGTTCCAGATCATCCTGATGGTGGCCGTGGCGGTTGCGGGCACGCGCCGCGATCTGGTGGAGGCCGCCTATACGCTGGGTGCGAAGGACCGGGGCGTGGTGCGCCGTGTTCTCATTCCTGCCAATGCGCCAGACATCGCCGAAATTCTCCGCCTCGTCCTCGGCTGGGCCTGGACCTACGTCATCGTTGCGGAACTCATCGGCGCTTCCTCGGGTATCGGCTACATGATCATCAACAGCCAGGCGTTGATGGCGACAGGCCAGATCATCTTCGGCATCATCGTTATCGGCGTCATCGGCCTTATCTCGGATTTCGCGTTCAAATCGCTGAACCGGAAGCTTTTTGCGTGGAGGCTTGCCTGATGAGCGAACTCGTTATCAAGGGCGTCAGCCGCACGTTTCCTGGCGTACAGGGCGGGCAGCCGACATTGGCCTTGCAGCCGACCAATCTGGAAATCCCGCGCAATGATTTCGTCACCATCCTCGGCCCGTCGGGATGCGGAAAATCAACCTTGCTGCGCATCATCGCCGGTCTCGACCGTCCGACGACGGGCGAGGTGGTGTTGTCCGGAAAGCCTGTGACGGGCCCCGGAGCGGATCGCGGCATGGTGTTCCAGTCCTATACCCTGTTTCCCTGGCTGACGATCCGCGAAAATGTCGCTTTTGGCTTGCGCGAACGCGGCGTCGCCGAGAAGGAAAAATGGGAGATCGTCGACAGCTACATCGACAAGGTCGGCCTGCGCGGCTTCGAAAACCATTGGCCAAAGCAATTGTCCGGCGGCATGCAGCAGAGAACGGCCATTGCCCGAGCCCTCGCGAACGGCCCAAAAATCCTGCTGCTTGACGAGCCATTCGGGGCTCTCGACAACCAGACGCGCGGGCTGATGCAGGAGTTGCTGCTCGGCATCTGGGAGCGGGAGCAGAAGACGGTCATATTCGTCACTCATGATATCGAAGAGGCGGTCTTCATGGCGTCGCGTGTTGTGACCATGTCCGCAAGGCCCGGCCGCATCAAGTCGATTACGCCTGTCGATCTGCCGCATCCCCGTCATTATACCGTTAAGGCCAGTCCGGAATTTTCCGAACTGCGGGCAAAGCTCACGGAGGAAATCCGCAGCGAGGCGATCGCCGCCGCCGCCCATGGCTAACTGATCCGGAAGGAGGGGTGACGTATCGGGATGAGGAATTCAGGCGTCGATCTTCAGGAGAAATCATTGCACGAGCGCATCCGCGATGATGTCGAGCGACAGATCATGTCGGGTGAGTGGCCGCCGGGATATCGTATTCCTTTCGAGCACGAAATGACCCGGCAATATGCCTGCTCGCGCATGACGGTGAACAAGGCTCTCGGCGAACTGGTTCAGCGCGGCCTGATAGAAAGACGCCGGCGGCTTGGCACTTTCGTTCGTCAGCCGCACGCGCAATCCGCCGTGCTGGACATCCACGACATTGAACGGGAAGTCCAGTCGCTGGGCCTTGCTTACAGCTATCGTCTCGACAGAAGAGACAAGCGTTCGGCAGGAGAGAAAGATGGCGCCGCCATGGCGCTTGCCGCCGACGCCCCTGTTCTCGACCTCACCTGCACGCATTTTGCCGGCGGCGTCCCCTTCTGCGTCGAACATCGCATCATCAATGTCACTGCTGTTCCCGATGCGGCGTTTGCGGATTTTTCTGAGGTCGGGCCCGGTACGTGGCTGCTGAAGATGGTTCCTTGGAGCGCTGCCGAACATCGCATCAGTGCCGTTTCCGCCGACCGGAAAATCGCGACAGCACTGGGCATTGCTTTTGGTACCGCCTGTCTTGTTGTCGACCGGCGCACCTGGCACGGCCCGGATCATATCACCCGTGTCCGGGTTATCTATCCCGGAGACCGCCATGCACTCGTTGCGCAGTTTTCGCCCTCACAAAAAAGCTGAGGCACGCGCAGTTCATTTTTTGACAAAGAAGAGTTTACGAGTCGCCTTTTGACAATATAATAGTTGTCAAAAGAACTCAGGTTATTTACGGAACGTCAAGCTTTCACGACGGCATCCGTTCATGACCCCGGTTTTCACGAACCGGTCATTCTGCGGATGAGTTCATCGACGGAAATCCGGGATAAAATCATGCCAGCCGAGACCTCAACCTCTTTAGCACTTTTCAATAGGGCAAATACTGCAAGGCGCTTTGCCCTTGGCGTGGCTGTCATCTTCGTGGCCGGTTCGAGCACGGTCACGGTTTTTGCTCAGACGGCTTCGGAAACGCAAACAGTTCAGCCGGCACAGCAGACGGACCCCGTGACGCCGGCCGCCCCGCCGACCGCGCCGGTCCAGCCTTCCGCAACTGCACCCGAGCAGCCTGCCGCGAGCACATCGCCGCAGCCTTCGTCAATTGAGCCGGTACAGGCTCAACCAGCGGCAGCCACGCCGCCGGGTCAGACCGAACAGCCTGGTCAGGCCTCTGAGACACCAGCGCTAAACGAGGCCACAACGCCCATCGAGCCTGTCAGCCCGGCGCCCGCGAGCGCCGAACATCGTGCGGACATCCCGCACAATTTGTCTCCGTGGGGCATGTTCATGGCCGCCGACTGGGTCGTTAAGGGCGTCATGATCGGTCTTGCTTTCGCATCGCTGGTCACCTGGACGGTCTGGGTTGCCAAGTCGATCGAGCTTGCGGGTGCACGCGTGCGCGCAGGCGCGACACTCAAGGTCATTCGCAAGGCCAAAACGCTGAGTGAAGCGACCGAGGCCGTGGAAAAGAAGGGCGGACCGGCAGCGCTGATGCTGCGCATGGCCACCCATGAAATGCAGCTTTCGGACGCGGTTGTCGAACATACCGATGGCGGCGGCATCAAGGAGCGGGTGTCGTCGGCCCTGTCGCGGATCGAAACCCATGCTGGCCGCCGCATGTCCCGCGGGACCGGCGTTCTGGCGACCATAGGCTCCACCGCTCCCTTCGTTGGCCTCTTCGGCACTGTCTGGGGCATCATGAATTCCTTCATCAGCATTTCGGAATCGCAGACCACCAATCTTGCCGTGGTCGCGCCCGGCATTGCGGAAGCGCTTCTCGCAACCGCCATCGGTCTTGTCGCCGCAATTCCGGCGGTCGTGATCTACAACGTCTTCGCCCGTTCCATTACTGGATACCGCCATCTGCTTGCGGATGCCGCAGCCGGCGTCGAACGCCTCGTCAGCCGCGATCTAGATTTCCGTCGCATTCCGCCGGGCAGCGCAAGCAGGCCCGCCGTCTCGCTGGTTGGACGGTGATCGATCATGGCTGGCGGCATTCGCGAAAATAGCGGAGACGATCTCTCTGAAAACCACGAAATCAATGTCACGCCCTTCATCGACGTGATGCTGGTTCTGCTCATCATCTTCATGGTGGCTGCGCCGCTTGCCACGGTGGATGTCAATGTCGATCTGCCAGCCTCCACGGCCAAACCGGCCGAACGGCCGGAAGAACCGCTTTATCTGACGGTCAAGGACGATCTGTCGCTCAATCTTGGAAACGATGCGGTAGCACGTGAAGCGCTGGCGGCTGCAATAGACCGGCAGACGGGCGGCAACAGGGACACACGTATTTTTCTGCGCGCAGACAAGGCCGTCGATTACGGTCATTTCATGGAGATCATGAACCTGTTGCGCGACGCTGGATATCTGAAGATTGCACTCGTCGGGCTTGAAAATGCTGCCGCAGCCGCGCAGCCTGTCGGCACTGCTGCACCCGCTGCCTCCCCAGCACCGGGAACCGCGCCATGAGTGAGAACGGCTCTCTGCAGCCTCGGCATTCCCGTCTTGGGGAAGTGGCGCTGTGGTCTGCCGCGGCGCTGCTCATGCTGAGTGTTCATGCCGGTTTTGCCTTTTATCTGATGCAGGCGCCTGAGGAGCCAGAGGCCGGCGGCCAGCCGCCCGCGGCGATCATGATCGAAATGGCGGCGATACCCGAGGCCGTCAAAACGGAAGAGACCACGCAGGCGCAGGATGTCGAAGATTCCGAACAGGTGAAAAGCGACACCAGCGAGCCCGTCGAGGAGCCCATGCCGGACGAGCCGCCGCCACCGGAACCGGTTGCGGAAACGCCGCCGCCCGAACCGGTCCAGCCACCCGAGCCACCGGTCGAGGAAATCGTCGAGCCGCAGGAAATTCCCGAGCCGGTGGAGCAGATCGATCCTGTACAGGAACAGATGATGGCGGAACTCGAGAATGTCGAGGTTCCCTTGCCCGTCATGCGCCCTCCGCCACCACCCACCGAGAAAAAGGTGGAAAAGAAAGAGCCGGAAGAGAAAAAGAAGGTCGAACGCCAGCGCCCCAAACCGCAGCAGGCATCGGAACTACGCGAAGCTGCCAAAGCCGAAGTCCAGCAGTCCGACAGGACGGCCGCATCGCGCAGCAGTGGTGGCTTTTTCTCGTCGTCATCCGCTTCGCCGGCGAAATGGGGGTCGAAGGTTCGTTCGCACATTCAGCGCCGCAAGCCACGGTCGCTGCGCAGTGATGCCTTGACCGCGACTGTTCGGTTCAGGGTCAACGATGCGGGTGCCATCAGCGGCGTTAGCCTTATCAAGTCAACAGGGGATGCGTCGATCGATCAACAGATCGCAGCCTGGATTGAGAGCGCGTCACCTGTTCCCGCACCGCCGCCGGATGCAAACAAGACGATAACGCTGCCGATCAGTATCCGTTAGGCGATGCATCCGCGTTTATGAGCAAATAACATTTCGCGAATGCTTCCTATGGTGTAGGTGTCGTCGACATCACAAGCAGAGGCATTCCGGAATGAAATTTTCAATCGCAGAGGCAGAGGATCTCGTATCTTCTATCTTTGAGCGCAACGGTGTTCTGCCGCAAAACGCGCGTTCCGTGGCAAGGGCGCTCGTCGCATCTGAAGCCGCGGGACAAAGTGGTCACGGCTTTCGCCGCATTCCCGTTTACGTTCGGCAGGCGCTGGTTGGCAAGGTGGATGGCAGGGCACGTCCCGCGGTGACACGGCTGAAGCCAGGCGTGCTGTCCATCGACGCCAATCTCGGATACGCCTATCCGGCAATTGACTGTGCCATTGAGGCCTTGCCTGATATGGCCCGTGAGCAGGGCATTGCCCTTGCCGCCATCCACCGGTCTCACCACGCGGGTGTCATGGCGCTGACGGTGGAGCGTTTTGCCGAGATGGGGTTCGTGGCGCTGATGTTTGCCAATGCCCCCGCTTCCATGGCGCCCTGGGGCGGCAGCCGCCCGCTTTATGGCACAAACCCGATTGCCTTCGGCGCTCCCGTCGGCGGTGCCGATCCACTCGTGATCGATCTTGCCCTCTCCAAGGTCGCGCGCGGCAAAATCATGGCCGCCCGCCAGAAAGGCGAAACCATTCCGGGTGACTGGGCGCTCGACAGGAACGGTCGCCCCACGACAGATCCGGAAGAAGCCATCGAAGGCACCATGGTGCCGGCTGGCGAGGCCAAGGGAGCTGCGCTGGCGCTCATGGTCGAAATCCTGGCTGCAGCAGTCACGGGTTCAAACTTCGCATTCGAGGCATCATCCTTGCTCGATGACAAGGGATCGCCACCGTCTATTGGTCAGACGATCATTGCCATTGATCCAGTGTCGACGGGCGGTGCAGCCTTCACCGAAAGGCTGGCTTTCATCGCCGGCGAGATCGAAAAGCAGGAGAACGTGCGATTACCCGGTCGCCGCAGCCAGGGGATCCGCAAACGGGCGCTTGAGGAGGGTATCGTCATCGAAAGCGATATTCTCGCCGAAATTCAGAAGCTGTGACGGTTGCATCAGGAGAAACCCGGCAGGCGAATTTTGCGTCGCCGGGTAAACCGGAAATTGCTGCGCGTTGGCGACCAGCGCGCCTTCACCAGATTTCAGACTCCAAGGCGCTATACGTTGGGAAGACGCGTATGTTTCCTTCGGATATCGGTTGGCGTGGCCCCGAACCAGCGGGAAACGGAGCGGGAGAAAGCGCCGGGCGTGGAATAGCCGAGCCGGTAGCCGATATCGGAGACTGGAAGATCGCTTTCCACCAGCAGTTTGAAACCGGCGTTCTTGCGGATCGCGTCCTTTATTTCGTTGAGATTTGTGCCGAGTTCGGCGAGCCGCCGCTGGAAACTTCGTTCCGACAGGTTGAAGTAGGGCGCAATCTCACCGAGCGACAACTCGGCATCCGACAGCCGCATCTGCATGTAACGCTTCACCTGGTCGATGAACTGGGTCGCGTCTGAAGATGTCTCCGGGCGTAACATGCGGCATTGAAGGTTCATCAACTCGAACAGCCTCGCATCGGCATTCGGATTGACCGCATCCAGCAACGGCGCTGGAAAGCGCATGGTGTGAATGGGTTGGGAGAAACTGACGCGCGTGCTCATCCTCTCTTTAAAAAGCTGAAGGTTACTCGGTTTTGGCCGCTCCAGGCCGATATCGACCTGGTTGGTGCGGTCGCCGAGGATATCACGCAGGCGCTGCATCAGGATGCCGAGGACAAAATCCACGTATTGCTCGCGTTTGGCGATAACTGGCGCGAATGTCCAGGACAGGGTCGCCTGCTTCGCATCTGTCACCATCGTGAAGTTACTGTTGTTGGTCGCGTAATACACATGGTCCTGAAGAAAGCGCAGGAAGGCCCGCACGGTCGGCGCACTCATCAGGCCGTAGCCGAAGGCGCCGGATGCACCGGCTGTAAAGGTGGCCGCGCATTGAAGACCGAAGGTGTCGTCGCCGGCGATCAGGGCACAGGTTTCGAGCAGCCGACAAAATCTATCGAGGCTGATGCGTTCCGTCAGGCTGCTGAATGTAGCAGGGTCAATGTCCAGAGACGTGCAGATCGGAGTGATATCGATCCCGCGTGAGCGGGCATAGTTGCTGACGCCGGCGGCAAGGCCAGCCACCACGGTAATCTCGTCGCTGATCCTTTTGTAAGGCATCCCTCGCCTTGGCGCACCATGTTCTTAGTTGTCGTACGATGGTAAGCATGGGAAAGGGGTTTGTCGAGAAGCGTGGCGCCTCGTTTCAGGCGTGCCGGTAGGTGCAGCTTTGCTCAAGAACCTGCATGATCGCCCGCCCGGCTTCTTCGATCGCGCCACTATTGTCGACAGTCGTGACGTCGAAATCGCCGGCGACGGTGAGCGAACTGCGTTCCAGCCGTCGCAGAATATCGTCCCGGCTCTCGCGCCCGCGTTGCTCCAGTCGCATCGCCAGCACATCGGGCCGCGCAACGATGTTTAGGACTTTAAGACGGACAAAGGCGGTGCCGAAATGGGGCAGGGCAGATCGTGAGCCATTGGCGATCACCACGTCGCCCGCCTCAAGATGACGGTGGACGGTAGAAGGAATGCCGTATTTAAGCCCGTGTGCTTCCCAGGAAACGGCAAAGGCACCCGCATCTTCCAGACGGTTGAACTCCTGCATGGAAACGGCGTCGTGGTTTTCACCACCCGCATCGCAGCTGCGGGTAATGACGCGACGGGTAAAATGAAAGCCGGGTCGGCCGGCAAGCTGGACCGAGGCATAGTCCATCAGCGTGTCCTTGCCGGCGCCGCTCGGGCCGACAACAACGACCATCGTGCCGGGCGATTGCGCGCGCCGGCTATCATCCCCATCAATGCTCATGCCACGCGCTTGCCCTGACGCCAGACGGAACGGGCGACCGGAACGCCCTCTTCGCGGTGCACTCGCACCAGATCGGCCCGCAATCCCGGCGCGATGCGACCGCGGTCAAGAAGACCGACCGTGCGCGCCGGCGTGGCCGTGACCATACGCAGTGCCTCCGGCAGGCTGATTCCCTCCACCTGATCGGCAAGCAAGAAGGGTGCGAACAGCAGGCTGAAAGGCACATAGTCGGATGACAACACATCCAGCACCCCGATTTCGGCGAGGTCACGGGCGGCGATATTGCCGGAATGCGACTTGCCGCGAACGATATTGGGTGCACCCATAAGCACGCTCATGCCCGCGCTGTGCGATGCCTTGGCCGCTTCGACGCTGGTCGGGAACTCCGCCAGTTTCACCCCATGGCCGATCGCCTCGCCCACATGCGCCTCGGTGGCGTCATCGTGGCTCGCAACGGTAATGCCACGCTCAGCGCAGCGGGCGGCCAGATAATCACGATGCTTGGCGGAATATTCGGCCGAGGCTGCCTGTCGCCGCTGCACAAATTCGGCAAAGGCCTCATCGCTCAAACCGCGCTTCTTCTGATAATAGAAGATGTATTGATCCATGGACTGAAATTGGCGCTGGCCCGGTGAGTGGTCCATCATCGAAATCAGCCGCACGCGCGGATCGGTCTCGAAGTCCTCAAAATGTTCCAGCACATCGGCGGACGCCACCTCGCAGCGCAGATGCAGAAGGTGGTCGGAGCGCAGGCGGTTCTGGTCCGCCGCCGCCTCGATGGCGTCAGCCATCTCCCGCATTTCGCCCTTTTTGAAACCGCCATCCTCATCCGAGCCAAGGCGCAGGCAATCGAAAACCGTGGTGATGCCGGAGGCGGCGACCTGGGCGTCATGAGCCTGGATCGCGGCGATCTTGTCCCAGGTCACGCCGGGACGCGGCGAATAATGCTGTTCCAGATGGTCGGTATGAAGTTCTACCAGACCGGGGATCAGAAAGTCTCCTTCAAGGTCTTCTCCTGATTTCGAAGCGCCTTCGCTAATGTCGGCAATCTTGCCGTCACGGATCAGAACGGAGCCCAGAATAATATCGTCTTCCAGAACGATACGGGCATTGGAAAGGGCGTGCTCGGTCATGGGATCGTATCTTTCTTGGGTGGCTCAGCAAACGGATGCCAGCTGTGAACGGTAAATGGTGCGCCGCGCTCCTCTTCAATGAAAAGGGCAAGGCCGGAAAGGGTGAGCGGCTTGTCGACAAACTCGGAAAACTGCGCAGAAAGCATGTTGCGCACGGCAGGCTGCTCGGCTTCGTCGATGCGTCCGGTCAGCGTCATGTGGAAACGAAAGTCATCCATCACATGCGGATAACCCCAAAGCGACAGATTTTGCCGCTGGCTTTCGGTCAGCATCTGCGGCCGGCGGCGGGCAATATCGGTTTCGGACAGGGGCGCACGGAAGCGGTCGAAATGATCCACGATCTCCGCGGCAAAGTCCTGCAGCGGTTGGTAAATGCGATCCGGCACCAGAGCGAAGAATGGTCCAAGTGCCTCGATGACAATACGCGGAATGTCGAAAACCTGCTTCTCGGAAGTGAACTCTGTCAGAGCCGCCACCAACTCCGCTTCGCTGTATTTTTCCGCAAGCTCGAATGGCGCCTTCAGCGTTGCGTGGAAACCGTAACGACGCGGTTCCTCAGTCATCCCGGCATAATCGGCGTGGTCATTATACGACGTGCCGGAAAATGCATTGCGGCCCAGCCAGCGCGATGCTCTTTCAGTCAGCGGATGATCTTTAGCCGGGGAAAAATAGATGGCATAGCGCACGGCAAGCACTCTTCAGTGTCATGGGGAACCAGGGATGAAAAGCTATTTGGCGTGACTCGCCCGCTTCCCGCAAGGTCAGGAGTGCGAGGTAATCGCTTTCCGTGACAGAATGATGATGCCGCAAGAAAAAAGTGCTCGAATGCTAGAAAGCTTTCAGAAACATGGGTGATCTATCGGGACAAACCGGGGTAGACCTGATGATGAAATCAGGCGACGCGGCGGAGTAATGACAACCGTAACCGTCGTCATTTCGTCTACAAAGTCTAATGCTGTGCCTTGCCGATCAGGCGCGAGCGCAGCGAATTGGAGATGTGGTCGAACAGGAAGACCACAAAGAGGATGAGCAGGACCATATAGGCGACCTTGTCCCAGTCGGCATTGGTCCCCATTGCTTCCAGCAGTTTGAGGCCGATGCCGCCCGCACCCACCGCGCCGATGATGGTGGCGGAGCGGGTGTTGCTTTCCCAGAAATAGAGCGACTGCGAAATGAAGACCGGGAGAACCTGCGGCAACACGCCGAAACGATTGACAGCGATCGGCGACGCGCCGACCGACTTGACGCCCTCACGCTGCTTGTCGTCCACGTTCTCCAGCGCTTCGGCATAAACCTTGCCAAGCGCCCCGGTGTCGGTGAAGAAGATCGCGGCAATGCCGGGGATCGGTCCGGGACCGAAACTGCGGGTGAAGAACAGCGCCCAGATCAGCATGTCGATGGATCGCAGGAAGTCGAACAGGCGCTTCATGCTCCAATTGGCGGCCTTGTTGGCGGTGATGTTGCGGGCGGCAATGAAGGCGAGCGGTAGGGCGACGAGCGTGCCGAACAATGTGCCGACAAACGCCATGACCAGTGTCTGCATCAGCTTGGAAAGGACGTCGGCATGTTGCCAGACGCCGTTATCAAGGAAATCATCCACCATGTGGCCAATATTGGAGCGGGCCGGATCGAGCCTTTCTCCCCATAGGGCGATCGCCGCCAGTTGAGCGTAGCTCTTGCCCCAGAATTCGGAATGCGTGTCGAAGAAGAAATTCGCCCAGCCGAGGAAGCGGCGCTGTACATAGACCTGGCTCGTGCGGATCTCCGCCTGACCTGCGAAGCCGTAATGCACGAGCACCTTGTTGCCATCCTGCTGGATTTCATCCGGTGCGTTTTGGGGTGCGAGGGCCTGCTCCCCATTGATGACGATGGGATAACCGATGCCATCGACATACACATCCACCTGCGTCGGCGTCACGTCGAGGCGATTGTCCGAGCCCGCATAAACAACGCTATATCCACCATTCGGCAGCGGCTGCAGCCAGTCGATCCTGGCATCGGCCGGGTATTGCCCGCGGCTCGACCATTGCGGCTCCACCTTCCCGTCTTCGAAACGAAGGCGCGGTTGGGCACGCCAGGAGTACCAGTCCTGAATATAGCTGGAAGCCCGATCCCACCGCCCTTGCATGAAGGCCGGGCCAACGTTGAAAAAGAAAAAGCAGCCGATAAGATAGGCGGTCACGGCTAGAAGGCCGATAAGCAGACCATATCGCTGCATGACGCTGCGGTTGAATACCGCAGGATGAGCAGCCGTCAGCCTCTCGCGCTCGGCAGTGTTGAGAATGAAACTCGACGACATCAGGCCGCTCCCCGTCCGAATTCAAAGGATTGTTGGCCGATCAGCCGGCGGCGCAGCCAGCTGGAGAACTGGTCGACGGCGATGATGGTAATCAACAGTAAAATGATGATGGCATAGGTCTTTGCCGCATGATCGTTGCCGATCGACAGGCGGAAGACCTCCCCGATACCGCCGCCGCCCACCGCGCCGATGATGGTGGAGGCACGCACGTTGATCTCAGCGCGCAGGAGGGCATAGGAAACGAAATTCGGAAGAACCTGAGGCACGATGGCAAAACGCACGCGTTCGAGCCAGTTGGCGCCCGCGGCGCGCAGGCCTTCGTCCGGTTTCATGTCGGCATTCTCAACAACTTCGAAAAAGAGCTTTCCGAGAGCGCCGATCGTGTGGACCGAAATTGCGATGATCGCCGCGATCGGGCCGATCGACAGGATGGCGGTCAACAGTCCGGCGACCACAATTTCAGGAAAGGCCCGCAACACTTCCATAATCCGGCGCACCACCCAGCGCACGAGCCCGGCGCCGATGAGATTGGTGGAGGCGAAGAAACAGAGCACGAAGGCAAAGCCGGTGCCAATGATCGTCGAAACCAGCGCGATATTGAGCGTGATGATCAGCTGGTAGATGAAATGCGGGATGTAGAAACCATCGGCGATGTAAACGCGATCGGCGACATAATTATATTTCAGCGAACCATCCGCATAGGGCGACGGCAGGTCGAACATCGCCCGGAAGACTTCCAGCGGACTATCAGGCACGAAGGTCTTCATGAAATCGAAGAAATAGGGCAGGCGCTCGAAAAACTTGCCTGAATTGGCCGCATTGGCAAAATTCAGGGAGGCGGCAAGGATGGCGAGAAAGACCACGAGCGAGATGACGGTGTAGATTCGCCGCGTCTTGAGCTGCTGCTGATAGTGACGCATGACCGTTTTCGACGATGCGCTCAATCCCTCGGGCGAGAGGGTGCCCTGGTGCAGTGTGGTCGCCATGCCGCTCTTCCTTTATTGGCAAAAGCGGCGATGCCGCCAGGCACCGCCGCTTCCTGATATGATTTGAGAATCAGCCGCCGATAACGGACTTACGGGCGTCGATGATCGTCTGGTAGAAGGACGGGTCGACCTTGATGTAGGCGGTGTTTTTGCCCTGGGTGAAACCCTGGAAGCAGGCGAGGTCCTTTTTCGGCAGTTCCATGAAGAAGTCCTCGACCTTCTGCTTCATGCTGTCGCCGATCTTGTTGGCAACGAGCAGCGGGCCGTTCGGGATCAGCGGTGACTTCCAGACTTCAACGATATCGTCCATGTCGAGGTTGCCCTTCTTGACCATCTGGTGAAGGTTGCCACCGGAGTAGCCGTCTTCCCACTTGCCAACGCCCGAACCAAAGGTGGTTCCGACATCGAACTTCTTGTCGAGAACGGCGAGAACGAGGTTCTCGTGGCCGCCACCAAAGCCGGTTTCGGAGAAGTATTCCTTGATCGGCGTGCCGGTTTCCTTAGGGATGGCAACGTTTGGAATAAGGAAGCCAGATGTGGAGTCGGGGTCGGCAAAGCCGATCTTCTTGCCCTTGGCATCCGCCAGGGTTTTGATGCCGCTGTCCTTGCGGGCAACCATGATGGTGTAATAGCCGCTGGAGCCGTCAGAGCCCGTATAGGTCAGGATCGGATCGACGGCCTTCGGGTCAGCGATGGCGATCTTGGCATAGGACGACGCGCCCATGGAGGCGATGTCGATGGTGCCGCCGAGAAGGCCCTGGATAACGCCGTTATAATCCGGCGACGGGAATACCTGCACTTCGGAAACGCCCGTTGCAGCCTTGAGGCCATCGGCGACGCACTTGGCGTTGCGGATCTGGTCTGCCTCGTTTTCGGAACCGTCTAGACCGATGCGCAGAACCTTGATGTCCTGAGCCATGGCGGAACCGGCCAGAACGCCAAGGGCGACTGCCGAGAGAAGCAATTTCTTCAACATGGACTTTCTCCTGTTTCCCGGCGAGCCGGAGTTGTTTTGAGATGTTGGCCCTTGACGCGGACGCAAACGATGCTGAGCGGTTCCTCAGAGCCCGGCGAGAGCGAGCGGTTCTGGGCCGGCAGATTGCTGCACCGGACGCGCGGCAAGTTGCGCGCCGGGAATGGTTATACTGGTCGAGGTCATGGTCTCGTCGATGCCGGCGCCGTGTGAGTCCGTGCCGTAGATTTCCGTCACGGCGGCAGCCGTCAGCTCAGCCGGCGTGCCATCAAAAACGACGCGGCCTTTCGACATGCCGATGATGCGTTCGCAATAGTTGCGCGCTGTATCCAGTGTGTGCAGATTCGTAACGACAGTGATGCCTTCGCGCTCGTTGATGTCGCGCAGCGCGTCCATAACGATTTTGGCGTTCAGCGGGTCGAGCGAGGCGATCGGCTCATCGGCCAGGACCATCTTCGGAGACTGCATCAGGGCGCGGGCAATCGCCACGCGCTGTTGCTGGCCCCCGGAAAGCGTACCTGCGGCCTGCATTGCCACATGCTCGATGCCCAGCCGTTCAAGTGCGGCGATCGCCATCAGCCGCTCTTCATCCGTGAAGATGTTGAAGAGGCTGAGCAGCGTCGAACGGTGGTTGAGGCGGCCGAGCATGACATTGGTAAGCACGTCGAGGCGCGGGACGAGATTGAACTGCTGGAAGATCATGGCGCAGTCGCGCTGCCAGTTGCGGAGCGCGGCACCTTTCAAGGACGAAACTTCGGTATCGTTGAAATGAATTGAGCCGGAGGAGGGATCGATGAGCCGGTTTATCATCCGCAGCAGCGTTGACTTTCCCGCTCCGGAACGTCCTATCACGCCTACCATCTGTCCCTGCGGTATTTCGACATTCACGGCATCGACCGCGGTATGGTTGCCGAAACGGCGCGTGACTTGCTTCAGGTGAAAGCTCATTTCCCCGTCCAATCTTCTTATGACGGGGTTGGACATAACAATGATGCGTGAAGTGCCAATGTCAGTTTGATGAAGAAAATATTACAAGGTGCTGATGTAGCGCGACTGCATTTCGCCGGCGAAAGTTCGAACCAATTTTTTCGGAATGATCGACAAGGCTTAAAAACTAACCCCCGGATAGGTCCCGGGGGATATATCAGACGGGCGATGTCTCAGCCGCGATATTTTGCGATGAAATCTTCGGCTGACAGGCTGCGGAAATCATCGAGTGCGTCGCGCAGCCTCTTGTGGTCCCAGTCCCACCAGCGCAGATCATCCATCTGCTGGCCGACCTCAGGCGGAAAGCGGTCGCGGATCAACCTCGCGGGAACGCCCCCGACAATCGTATAGGGCGCAACATCCTTCGAGACGACGGCGCCAGCCCCGATGACAGCGCCATTGCCGACGTTGACACCCGGCAGGATGGTGGCGCCATGGCCGATCCATACGTCGTGGCCGATCACCACGCGTCTGGCGCGGCGGGCGGCGAAAAAGTCGGACTCGTCTTCCGCGTCGTCCCAATAATTGTTGGCGCGGTAAGTGAAGTGGTGCAGGGTCGCCCGCTGCATCGGATGGTTGGTGGCGTTGATGCGGACGGAAGCGGCGATATTGACGAATTTGCCGATGGTGGCGCACCAGATCGCGCCATCCTGCATGACGTACGAATAGTCGCCCATCTCGACCTCTTCGATGCGGCAGCGCTCCGAAATTTCGGTAAAGTGGCCAATCGAGGAATTGAGGACACGGGCAGTGTCGTGGATGACGGGTTCGAGACCGACTTTGGAGTTCATGCTGCTGCCTTCCGGGGCGAAAATTGCGAGACGTCGAGAATGCGGTCGGCCACGGCCTCTCGCACTTCTTCATCGTGAAAAATGCCGAGCAGCGCGGTGCCCTTTTCTTTCTTCTCCCTGATCATCTCCACCACCACACGCCGGTTGGTGGCGTCGAGTGAGGCCGTTGGCTCGTCGAGAAGCAGGATTGCATGATCGGTGATGAAACCGCGCGCGATATTGACGCGCTGCTGCTCGCCGCCCGAAAAGGTGGCGGGCGGCAGCGACCACAATTCCCGTGGCAGGTTGAGTTTCGAAAGCAGTGCGGCGGCCTGCTCACGCGCATCTTGAGCGGCAACCTTGCGCGCCAGAAGCGGCTCGGCAACCACGTCAATCGCCGCGACGCGGGGTACCGTCCGCAAAAACTGGCTGACATAACCGATGGTGCGATGACGGATATCGAGAATTGTGCGGGGTGAAGCGCTGCCAATATCGACAACCTCGCCCTGATGGCGAATAAGGATCTGCCCGCTGTCGATGGCGTAATTGCCATAGAGCATTTTCAGGATCGAGCTTTTGCCGATGCCAGAAGGGCCGCCGAGCACGACGCATTCGCCGCCAGATACGGAAAAATTCACGTCGCGGACGACAGGCAGCTCGATGCCGTCGCGAAGATGCATGGTGAAGCTTTTAAAGACTTCCGAAACGATGAGAGGTGTCGGCATGGTGGATTTTCTCTTCCTGCGCTGATCTTCTGCGAAAAGCGGGAGGCGCTTTTCGGCATCGCGCGGCTAGACCTGCAAAATGGAGGAAACAAGCAATTGCGTGTAGGGCTCGCGGGGGTCGTCCAGCACCCGGTCGGTCAGACCGTGCTCAATGACATCGCCGCCCTTCATCACCATCATGCGATGGGAAAGAAGCCGCGCAACCGCGAGGTCATGCGTGACGACGACAACGGCAAGGCCGAGATCGTTGACGAGGCCACGAACCAGATCGAGCAGACGCGCCTGCACCGAAACATCGAGACCACCTGTCGGCTCATCCATGAAGACAAGGCGCGGCGAGGTGACAAGGTTGCGGGCGATCTGGAGGCGCTGGCGCATGCCGCCCGAGAAGGCGCGCGGCTGGTCGTCGATACGGTCGGTGCCGATTTCCACCCGCTCCAGCCATTCGCTGGCCGATTGACGGATATTGCCGTAATGCCTGTTGCCCACGGCCATCAGCCGCTCGCCAACATTCGCGCCAGCCGACACCGCCATGCGCAGCCCATCTGCGGGGTTCTGGTGCACGAAACCCCAGTCGGTCCGCATCAGGAAACGCCGTTCGGCTTCTCCCATGTGGTAAAGGTCACGCACGGAGCCGTCGCGCATGCGATATTCCACGCTGCCTGCCGTTGGCATCAGCCGGGTAGAAATGCAGTTGAGAAGGGTCGTCTTGCCTGAGCCGGATTCGCCGACAATCGCCAGAACCTCGCCGGCGTAAAGCTCGAAGGAGACGTTGCGGCAACCGGCGCGGTCGCCGTAATATTTGGAAACGTCCCGGACTTTCAGAAGCGGTGCGTCGCTCATTCTGCTGCCTCCTTTACAACCGCCAGCAGGTGGCCCTTATGGCCATTGGCGCGGCGATCATCGCAATGGTCGGTGTCGGAGCAGACGAACATGCGCCCGCCCTTGTCATCCAGCACCACCTCGTCGAGATAGACATTCTCCGCGCCGCACAGTGCGCAGGGCTTGTCGAAGCGCTGGACTTCAAACGGGTGATCCTCGAAATCCAGGCTGACGACATCCGTATAGGGAGGCACGGCATAGATGCGCTTTTCGCGCCCGGCGCCGAACAGCTGCAACGCCTCCGACATATTCATTTTCGGATTGTCGAATTTCGGCGTCGGCGAGGGGTCCATCACATAACGCCCGGCGACTTTCACCGGATAGGCATAGGTAGTGGAAATGCGGCCGTTGCGGGCGATGTCCTCGTAAAGCTTGACGTGCATCAGGCCGTATTCTTCCAGTGCATGCATGACACGGGTTTCCGTCTCGCGCGGCTCGAGAAAGCGAAGGGGCTCGGGGATTGGAACCTGATATACAAGCACCTGACCGGAATGCAGGTCCTCCTCCGGAATACGGTGCCGCGTCTGGATGATGGTGGCATCCTTCGTGCGGGTGGTGACGGCCACATCAGCCACCTTCTGGAAGAAGGCTCGAATGGAGACGGCGTTCGTGGTGTCGTCCGCGCCCTGGTCGATGACTTTCAGCACATCGTCGGGACCAAGGATGGAGGCCGTCAACTGCACGCCGCCGGTGCCCCAGCCATAGGGCATGGGCATTTCGCGGGAAGCGAAGGGAACCTGGTAACCCGGAATGGCGATGGCCTTGAGGATCGCCCGGCGGATCATCCGCTTTGTCTGTTCATCGAGATAAGCGAAGTTGTAGGCAGCCAGCCCGTCGTCGAATGAAACTTCTTTAAGCATTGCGCGTTAGCCTTGTGTAAAAAAGGAGTACAAGCTCATGGAGATTGGAATTCTTGCAGCCGTGTTCTTTGCTGTCTTTGCGGCATCGACCGTCTTTTGTGCTTACTGGTTCGGCGAGCAGCACAGCCGCTGATTATTCGGCCGCATCGCCCATCCACACGGCCCCATCGGCGTTGATCGCGTCGAAATCCGCGCGCATCTTTCTGACCAGGCCGAGTTCGGCCTGAAAGTCCACGTAGTGCGGCAATTTCAGGTGTTCAACAAAGCCCGTGGCCTGCACATTGTCGGCGTGTGAAATGACAAACTCCTCGTCCTGCGCGGGAGCGACCACATCCTCGCCGAACTCTCCTGCCCGCAGCGCCCGGTCGACAAGAGACATGGCCATAGCCTTGCGTTCGCTCTGTCCAAATACCAGACCGTAACCGCGTGTGAACTGCGGCGGTGCCTTTGCCGAACCCTTGAACTGGTTCACCATCTGGCATTCAGTCACCTGGATATCGCCAAGGGAAACACTGAATCCGAGCTCGGGAACGTCGAGTTCAACCTCGACCTCGCCAATGCGGATTTCTCCGACGAAGGGGTGTGTCCGGCCGTATCCTCTTTGCGTGGAGTAGGCGAGCGCAAGGAGAAAACCTTCGTCGCCACGCGCCAACGACTGCAGGCGCAGGTCACGCGGCATCGGAAACTCCATTGGTTCCCGCGTCAGGTCGCCCGCAACGTGATCGTCAGGCATGCCGCCGTCGCTTTCGATCAGTCCCTCCTCATCAAGAATATCGGAAACGCGCATGACATATTCCTGCTCGCCTTCGCGCTGGGCGGCGGTTTCGACAGGGTCGTCCTCGAGCAGGGAGGGGTCGAGCAGGCGGTGGGTATAATCGAAGGTCGGGCCCAGCAACTGCCCGCCGGGCAAATCCTTGTAGGTGGCGGACACACGCCGCTGCACCGTCATTGCAGCGGTGTCCACCGGGACAGAATATCCATAACGCGGCAGGGTGGTACGGTAGGCGCGCAGCAGGAAGATGGCTTCGATCATGTCGCCGCGGGCCTGCTTGACGGCCAGCGCTGCAAGCGACTGATCGTAGAGCGACGCCTCTGCCATGACCCGGTCCACCGCGAGCGAGAGCTGCGAAACGATTTGCGCAACGCTCATCGCCGGCAGGTCACGGTCTCCGCGCCGCTTGTCGGCCAGCAGCCGGTGGGCGTTGGCTATGGCGGTCTCCCCGCCTTTGACAGCAACGTACATCTTATGCCTCCACGGGTTTGATGCGCGTCGTGCGCGGCAGGCAGACGAATCTATCGCCAGCCGTCAGGATGACATCGACGCCACGCGGGAAGGTGGCGTTGTTCTCTGCCCAAAGCAGGGGGAATATGTCTGGCAGGCCGATAGGGCGAATGGTGTTGACGCCTCTGATGCCCGGTCCGGAGAGCAGCAATTCCCGCCCGCCTTCAAGGTCGGGCAGCTCGATGATCAGCGTGGTCGAACGGTCGGGATATTCCTGGCTGCCTTGGGCGAAAAGGCCGAAGGAGGCGATGGCGCTGCCCGCTTCGAGGACGGCGAAATGCGCAGCCGCTTTTTCTTCCGCCACCGGCGCGCCGGTGTGAAAGCCGATCCAGCCCGGCACTGCGGTCTTGCGCAACGTGCCGCTCAGCCAGACCGGGGTATCGTGGTCGCACAGTGCGAGCAGAACAGCCCCTGTTGCCCGGGCGAGCGCCGTTGGCGGAGCGACCGTAGTCTCGATGGTCTGCCGTGTACCCGGACGCGCCATGCCGTCCATCAACTTTTTAAAAACTCGCTGAGAATCGAAGACCGCGTCGGAAAAGCCGCCGGTCAGTGCTTCTGCCTCGACGCTCATCAGTCCTCTCCTCGAACCATGGTGAAGAAATCGACCCGCGTCGCAGCGGTTTCCTTTGCTTTTCGCGCCTTCTCGTCACGCAGTCTTTTCTCGACAGGTGAAAGAAGCTCACTCTCGATGAAGTCCCGGGTCCGGTTTTCCTGCCAGAGCGCGTCGAAAACGGCCGCATACCAGGCCTTCTTGCGGCCGGTGCCGAGAACATGGGCGTGGCCAACGGTTCCCGAGGCAAGCTTCACGGTTGCGCGGGTGACTGTGGTCTCGCCGAGATTAAAGGGCGCGCCACCGCCGCCGATACGGCCCTTGACCATGACGAGGCCGGTTTCAGGCCCGCGCACGTTTTCCGTCTGCGGGCTGGCATCCTGCCGGTTCCAGACGGTTTCAAGTTCCATAACGGTGGCGCGGGCAAGAAGCGCCGCCACTCGTTTCCTCTCCATCTGCATATTCGCAGCTTCGTTATCCATCGCTTGACCTCAAATGTCTATTGGTGTAGACAACTATACAATATAAGCTACATTTAATGGCGATGAATGACAAGCGTGTGACATGAGCCCATCAGCAGCAATGAAAAGAAAGAACGGCGTGGCGCTCTGGCGGCAGATTGCCGACCGGATCAGGGGTGAGATAGCGGCTGGCGATCACGACGAAACCGGCATGTTGCCGCCGGAAATGACGCTCGCCGAAAAATTCGGCGTCAACCGCCACACCGTTCGCAGCGCCATTGCCGCACTGGCCAGCGAAGGCATCCTCGAGCCGATGCAGGGACGCGGCACGTTGATCGCCCGCAAGGAGCGTCTGAGCTTTCCGATTTCGCTGCGCACGCGGTTCACGGCAGGCATCGGCGATCAGGTGAAGGAAATGGAGGCGCTGCTGCTTTCCCACACGACCGAGCCGGCAAATGCCGATCTCGCGGCCCGGCTGCAAATGCCGGTGGATGCGCCGCTTGTCCGTCTTGAAACGCTGCGCAAGGCGGACACCCGGCCGGTGTCCCGCTCGACAACATGGTTTCCGGCGGATCGTTTCGCCGGGATAGGGGAGGCCTATCAGAACAGTGGCTCGATCACGGCAGCTTTCAAGATGCTGGGCGTGGAGGACTATGTGCGCATCTCAACCGTCATTTCCGCTATCCATGCGGATACGCAGGATCTTGCCGATCTCGAATTATCGCCGGGGGCTATCCTGCTTGTCACCAAGGCATTGAACGCCGATATGGATGGCGTGCCGGTGCAATATGCCGTCAGCCGATTTTCCGCCGATACGGTCGAATTCACGGTCGAAAATTAGAATACCGGCTTATTCCGTCTGCGAAAGACCGAGCACATCCAGCATGGAATAGAAGCCCGGCTTCTTGTCCAGGGCCCAGACGGCTGCCGTGATCGCGCCGCGTGCGAAGATGGAGCGGTCGCCAGCATAATGGGAGAGCTCAACGCGCTCACCTTCGCCGGCAAAAATGACTGAGTGCTCCCCGATGACAGAGCCGCCGCGCAATGTGGCAAAACCGATGGTGCCGATCTCGCGAGCGCCCGTATGCCCGTCGCGCACCCGCACGGAAGAGGCAGCGAGATCGACGTTGCGACCGGCGGCGGCCGCTTCGCCGAGCAGCAGCGCTGTGCCAGAGGGCGCATCCACCTTGTGCTTGTGGTGCATTTCGAGAATTTCAATATCCCAGTTCTGTGCGTCCAGCGCCTGCGCCGCCTGCTGGGTCAAGACACTCAGCAGATTGACGCCGAGGCTCATATTACCCGACTTGACGATGCGGGCATGGCGGGACGCTGCCTTGAATCTTTCGTCGTCTTGCGCTGAGCAGCCCGTGGTGCCGATGACGTGCACGATGCGCGCCTGAGCAGCAAGGCCCGCAAAGGTGACGCTCGTTGCCGGCGAGGTGAAATCGATCACCCCTTCCGCATGGAGAAATGCCTGCAGCGGATCGCTGGTAATTTCGACACCGATAGGCCCGAGACCGGCAATCTCTCCGGCATCGCGTCCCACGAAGGCGGAGCCTTCCCGCGCGACGGCGGCGTGCAGCTGAACGCCTGGCGTCTGGTGAATGAGGCGGATCAGCGCCTGTCCCATGCGGCCTGCCGCGCCGACCACCACCAGTTTCATGTCGCTGCCGCTCATGCTGTCACTCACTTCTCATGTCAGACGGATCGAAACCCGCCGGTATCGGATGTTGGATATCTTCCGCCATGACGTTAAAGAGCGCCTCTGCGCTTCGCAAGCATCAAAGCTGGCCGACACTTGCAACGATCAGGCTCTCCAGCGTCGCCCGTCCAGCGACAGGCCGAAATCCGAAGGCGTTCTGGCGTAGGTGGCAAGACCTGAAAGCGCCGCCTGTGGATGGGTGACGACGAAGGTGGGAATGGTCCGCATCAGCGCGCTGTGCGGCGCCTTGTCTTCGAAAGCGGCGCGGAATTCCGGGCTCTTCAACGCCGGAACGATCTTCTGCGAAATGCCGCCGGCCAGATAAACGCCGCCCTTGGCCATGAAGATCAATGCAAGGTCACCCGCCACGCGGCCGAGATAGGTGCTGAACAGCGACAGCGTTTCTTTCGCCTGTGCATTCTGGCCGGAAAGGCCGTGCGAGGTGATGTCGGCGGGATCGGAGAAGACAGGCCCGATGCCGTCGGCCTTGCAGATGGCCCGATAAAGGTTGACCAGTCCGCGTCCGCATAGAATCTGTTCGCCGGCGACGCGGCCCTCGATGGTTTCGATGTGCGGGAAAACCTCATAGTCACGCGCGCTTCTCGGGCCAATATCGATATGGCCACCTTCGCCAGGCACGGGGAACCACATATGGCGCGCATAAACCAGACCGGCCACACCAAGTCCCGTGCCCGGTCCAAGAACCACGCGAGAGGCCAGCACGTCTTTTTTGCCGGAGCCAATGGCGTCGCGGTTGTCGTCGTCAAGAGCCGCAATCGCGAGCGCCTGCGCCTCGAAGTCGTTGATGACGATGACATCCTTGAGCCCGAGATTGGCGAGCATGCCCTTCGGCTTGACGACCCAATGGCAGTTGGTGAGCGGTATCTCATCACCTTCGATCGGGCCAGCGATGGCAAGAATGGTCGAGACGGGCTGAAGCGAGGTCTTGTCCAGAACCGCCTGCTGGATGGCGTCGCCAATGGTTGGATATTCCGCCGTCTTCACTGTTGTGAGATGCACGGGCTCCGCAAAGGAATCGATCAGGATGGAAAAACGGGCATTGGTGCCACCGATGTCGCCAAGAAGGATTGGGAAGGACAGATATTCGGTATCGGACGTCTTCGGCATTGCCTGTTCCATGGTGGGAGGGTCAGTTGGCGACGTGGAAGTCGATGAGATTTTCGGCAGTGGCACGGTTGAGCGCCATGGGGATATCGTAAACCGTTGCCAGCCGGGTCAGCGCCTTCACGTCGACGTCATGCGGCATGGCCGTCAGCGGATCGGTAAAGAAGATCAGCATGTCGACTTCGCCTGTCGCGATCATCGCGCCGATCTGCTGGTCGCCGCCGAGCGGACCGCTTTTAAGCCGAATGACTTCGAGGCCCGGGCAGGCTTCCTGCACGCGCCCGCCGGTGGTGCCAGTGGCGACGATCTTGAACTTGGCAAGCGCCTTCTGATGCTGACGGGCGAAGTCCGCCATATCGTCTTTTTTCTCGTCGTGAGCGATGAGCGCGATACAGCGTAGCCCTTCCATGATCCCAGCCTGTGTCATTAGAATTAAATCGATTTGAAGCCTTCTATAACAGCTTGCCGCCGTTTGAAAAGGGAAGCTGTTGAATGCCTCAGTTCTGTTTCAGTTCAATGTCGGACGCTGGGTCGGGAGGGGAATATCGGATGGCGGCTGGATGGCCGGAGCATTCTGAATGACCTGTTCTACATTCTGCTGTCGCACGGCCTGAGCCGGAGAGGCGGAATAGGCCTGAGCCGCAATCCCCTCGGGATTGGCGGAAGGAGCAGCTGCAACTGCGGCGCAGGCCGCCGGCAGATCGGAAACCATCACCTGGCGCGGCTTTACCGGCTTGGCATTGGGGTCCTTTTTCGGCGGCGCCCATGGCTCCTTGGTGAACCACCAGGCAAGGGACTTGTCGCAACCATCGCCCTTGCCGACGGATGCCTGCGGTTTGCAATTGGGCGCGCCGGGCGGGCATTCCAGCCGAATGTGGAAGTGCTCGTCATGGCCGTAAATCGGCCTGATCTTGCCCATGAAGGTCCGGTCGCCGGTCCATGTCTGGCAGAGTTTCTGCTTGATGGCCGGGTTGACGAAGACACGCTCCACCTGCGGGTAACTTGCCGCCATCATCACCAGCCGGGCATTCAGCGGCGACCATTTGCGGTCGTCAACCGTCAAAAACTTGCTCTTGTCCAGCATCGAGATGAATGGCACCGTCTCTCGCTGCTCCACCGTCAGCCGGGGAGTGGGCATGGGCCGCCACCAGACATCCACATCGAGACCGATCTGGTGCGAGGCATGCCCTGTCAGCATAGGACCGCCGCGTGGCTGGGAAATATCGCCAAGCAGCAGGCCCGGCCAGCCGATCTTCTGGGCATCCTGCGAAAACCGCTCAAGAAAGGAAATCAGCTGCGGCTGGCCCCAGCGCCGGTTGCGGGAAAGGCGCATGGCCTGCCAACCGGGGCCATCGGTAGGCATGGCGACGGCGCCAGCCTGGCAGCCTTTGGCATAAGAGCCGATCGGTTGAGAAGCTGCGGCGGAAGGCAGCGCCATGTGGCCGAACACTTCTTTTGCGGGCCTGTCTTCGGCCGATGCGGTCTCGATCTGCCATTGCAGCGCCGAGACGACCGACATCGTGAGCATCGCTGCCTTGAATATTCTGGATGATCCCGCCGTCATGTAGCCTTGCCCGCCCGATCAGTTGATTCTCTACCTCTGAGGATAAACTGGAACGGGATTTTGTTTAAACCATGTTTCGCCTGGACCGCGCAAGGCAGGATAAATACGTCGATAAAGAGCTTGTGAGACAGCGCATCTGTTTTTTGCCAATCTTTCTTTTATGCTCTCTCGAGCAAGTACAAGAACACGGACATTGACCCGATGATATTGGCACCACTGAAATCCCGCTTTCTCATTGCCCTCACGGCCTCCGCCCTGCTGATGCCGGTGGCGGCATTTTCCCAGTCGGGCGATGTCTGGCGAAAGGGGATTTCGACGGTCGGGGAGTTGAAGCATCCCGATGGCTTCGACCATTTCGACTATGTGAACACCAATGCGCCCAAAGGCGGCACGTTGCGCCTCTCGACATCGGGCACCTTCGATACGCTAAACTCGCTGCTGGCCAAGGGCGAGGCGGCAACGGGCCTTTCGCTCGTCTTCGATACGCTGATGAAATCGACGGAAGAGGAACTCTCGGCCTCCTATGGTTTGCTGGCGGAAGGCGTCAGCTATCCCGACGATATTTCCAGAGCGACGTTCCGCCTGCGACAGGAGGCCAAATGGGCGGACGGCAAGCCGGTGACGCCCGAGGATGTCGTGTTCAGCTTCGAAAAGGCCAAGGACCTGAGCCCGCAGCTTGCGACCTATTACACCCACGTCACCAAGGCGGAAGTGAGCGGCGACAGGGACATCACCTTCACCTTCGATGAAAAGAACAATCGCGAGCTGCCGCAGATCGTCGGTCAATTGATGATCGTTCCCAAGCACTGGTGGGAAGGCACCGGCCCGGACGGGAAGCCGCGTGACATTTCGCGCGGCACGCTGGAGCCGGTCATGGGTTCCGGCCCCTACAAGATCGCTGCCGTCGCCCCCGGATCGACCATCACTTATGAGCGCCGTGACGATTATTGGGGCAAGGACGTCAACGTAAACGTGGGGATGAACAACTTCAAAACCATCGCCTACACCTTTTTTGCCGATCAGGACGTGGAATTCCAGGCATTTAAATCGGGCACGATCGATTTCGCGCGGGAAGCTTCCTCCAGCCGCTGGGTCACGGGTTATGATTTTCCCGCTGTCAAAGACGGTCGGGTGAAGAAGGAGGAGCTGCCGAACATCTACCGTTCCGTCGGTATCATGCAGGCTTTTGTGCCGAACATGCGGCGGGAAAAGTTCCAGAACCCGAAACTGCGCAAGGCGCTGAACTATGCCTTCGATTTCGAGGAACTCAACCGCACGCTGGCTTACGGCCAGTTCCAGCGCATCAACAGCTTCTTCATGGGCAGCGAATTGGCTTCATCTGGCCTGCCGACGGGTCGAGAACTGGAACTGCTTCAGGAGCTCAAGGATCAGGTCCCACCTGAGGTCTTCACGACGGAATACAAGAATCCGGTGGCGGGCGATCCGGCCAAGCAGCGCGACAATCTGCGCGAAGCGGTGAAGCTGATGAAGGAGGCCGGTTTCGAGTTGCGCGGCAACCGCATGGTCAATGCGAAGACCGGTCAGCAACTCGATATGGAATTCCTGATTGATTCCGCCGGCATGGAACGAACGATCCTTCCCTATGTGCAGAGTCTGAAGAAAATCGGCATCAACGCGACGATCCGTACGGTCGATGCCTCGCAATTCACCAACCGCACCCGCAGCTTCGATTACGACATTATCGTCAAGCTCTGGGCGACGTCGGCCAACCCGGGCAACGAGCAAGCCGATTACTGGGGTTCGGCGGCTGCTGATCGTCAGGGATCGAACAACCTCGCCGGCATCAAGAACCCGGCCGTTGATGCTTTGGTGCGCAAGGTCATTTTTGCGCCCAATCGCGATGAGCAGGTCGCTGCTGCCCGGGCGCTTGACCGGGTGCTGCTCGCAAACAGCTATGTCATTCCGCAATTCTACCGTGGCGAGCTGTTCATCGCCTATTGGAACACGATTGTCCGCCCGGAAAACCTGCCCGAATACGGCATCGGATTTCCCGAAGCCTGGTGGTCCAGCCAGGCCGGAAAATGACGCCGGCCTTGCTTTCGCGATCAAGGCTTGATTCACATAGGCCAGGACGAATCGCTTGACATGCGCACGACGCTGCTTTGAGGAAAGGACCGGGCTTGACCCAGACGAAAGACGCTGACCGAACGGCTGGGAGAAAAGGCTGATGGGCGCCTATATCCTCAGACGTCTGGCGCTGATGATCCCAACCATTATCGGCATCATGGGCATTTCGTTTCTCGTCATCCAGTTCGCCCCGGGCGGTCCGGTGGAACAGGTCGTCGCGCAGCTGACGGGCCAGGGCGACAGCGCTTCCGACCGCCTCTCTGGCGGCGGCGACCTCACGGGGCAGGGGGGCGGCTTCGATGAAAGCGGGTCGAAATATCGCGGCGCGCAGGGGCTCGATCCGGAGCTGATCAAGAAGCTCGAAAAGCAATTCGGTTTTGACAAACCGCCGCTCACCCGGTTCCTTGAAATGATGTGGAATTACATCCGCTTCGACTTCGGCGACAGCTTCTTCCGCAATTCGTCGGTCATCGATCTCATCATCGACAAGCTGCCGGTCTCGGCCTCGCTCGGCTTCTGGATTTTGATCATTTCTTATGTGATTTCCATTCCGCTCGGCATCAAGAAGGCCGTTTCCGACGGCTCGACCTTCGATGTCTGGACCTCAGGCATCATCATCATCGGGTATGCGGTGCCGAGCTTCCTGTTCGGCATCCTGCTCATCGTGCTTTTCGCCGGCGGATCGTTCTTCGACTGGTTTCCGCTCCGCGGCCTGGTGTCGGATAATTTCGACCAGCTGAACTGGTGGCAGAAGATCATCGACTATTTCTGGCACCTCACATTGCCGCTCATCGCGCTCTCGCTCTCTGCCTTCGCGACGACGACGCTTTTGACCAAAAATTCCTTCATCGACGAGATCAAGAAGCAATATGTCATCACCGCCCGAGCCAAGGGTCTTACGGAACGCAAGGTTCTCTACGGCCATGTCTTCCGCAACGCGATGCTGATCGTGATCGCCGGCTTTCCGGGCGCCTTTATCTCGGCCTTCTTCACCGGCTCGCTGCTGATCGAGAATATCTTCTCGCTGGATGGCCTCGGCCGGCTCGGTTATCTCTCGGTCGTCAACCGTGATTACCCGATTGTCTTCGGCACGCTGTTCATCTTTTCGCTGATGGGCCTCGTCGTCGGCCTGCTCTCTGACCTCATCTACACATGGATCGATCCGCGCATCGACTTCGAGCGGAGGGACGTGTGATGTCGCTTGCTCATCCCGCCGGAACAGAGATGCTGGTCAAGCCCAAGCGCCCGTGGTTCTCGCCAACCACAAAGCGCCGTTGGCAGAATTTCAAGGCTAATCGCCGTGGATACTGGTCCTTCTGGCTTTTCCTGATCCTGTTCTTCCTGAGCCTCATGGCGGAATTCATCGCCAATGACAAACCCATCCTCGCCTCCTACAAGGGCGAGATTCTCGTGCCGGTCATGGTCGATTATCCGGAGGAAAAATTTGGCGGTTTTCTCGCCCAGACCGATTACAAATCCTCCTTCATTCAGGACGAGATCAACGCCAATGGCTGGATGATCTGGCCACCGATCCGTTACTCCTACCAGACGGTCAATTCCAATATTCCGCATTCCGCGCCCACGGCACCTTTCTGGCTGATGGATAAAAAGGAGCGCTGCTCGGCCTACCCGCAGGGCGATGCCGATCCCGGCTGCACGCTTGGCAATCTTAATTGGCTCGGCACCGACAATCAGGCCCGCGACGTCACGGCGCGAATGATCTACGGCTTTCGCATCTCCGTGCTGTTCGGTCTGACGCTGACCATTGCTTCTGCCATTGTCGGCGTCACCGCCGGCGCCATTCAGGGCTATTTCGGTGGCTGGACGGACCTGCTTCTGCAGCGTTTCATCGAAATCTGGTCGTCGATGCCGGTGCTTTACATCCTGCTGATCATCGCGGCCATCCTGCCGCCGGGCTTCTTCGTGCTGCTCGGCATCATGCTGCTGTTTTCATGGGTCGGCTTTGTGGGCATTGTCCGCGCCGAATTCCTGCGCGCCCGAAACTTCGAATATGTCCGGGCTGCCCGCGCACTCGGGGTCGGAAACTGGACGATCATGTTCCGCCACCTTCTGCCCAACGCCATGGTGGCAACGCTGACCTTCCTGCCCTTCATTCTCTCAGGCTCGATCACGACACTCACCTCGCTCGACTTCCTCGGTTTTGGAATGCCGCCGGGATCGCCGTCGCTGGGCGAGATGATTGCGCAGGGAAAGAACAACCTCCAGGCTCCCTGGCTGGGCCTGACGGCATTCTTTACGATGTCCATCATGCTGTCGCTCCTGATCTTCATCGGCGAGGCCGTTCGCGACGCCTTCGATCCACGCAAGACGTTCCGGTGATCGCCATGATGGAAACAACTATTCAGCCGCTTCTCTCCGTCCGTGATCTCTCCGTCGCCTTCCATCAGGGCGGCGCGACCAGTATCGCTGTCGATCACGTCTCCTTTGACCTGATGCCGGGCGAAGTCGTTGCCCTCGTCGGGGAATCCGGCTCCGGCAAGTCGGTCACCGCAAATTCCATTCTCAAACTCCTGCCCTATCCGGCGGCCAGCCACCCCTCCGGCAAAATCCTGTTCGATGGCAAGGATATGCTGACATTGCCGGAGCGCTCCCTGCGTGCGGTGCGCGGCAACGATATCACCATGATCTTCCAGGAGCCGATGACCTCGCTCAACCCGCTCCACACCATCGAGCGGCAGATCGGCGAAATCTTGGAGCTGCATCAGGCAATTACCGGCGCGGAGGCGCGTCAACGCACACTCGAATTGTTGTTGCAGGTCGGCATCCGCGAGCCGGAAAAGCGCCTGAAGGCCTATCCGCACGAATTGTCTGGAGGCCAGCGGCAACGCGTGATGATCGCCATGGCGCTCGCCAACCGGCCGAAACTGCTGATCGCCGACGAGCCGACCACCGCACTCGACGTCACGGTCCAGGCGCAGATCCTCGAACTCTTGAGCGATCTGAAGGCGAAACATGGCATGTCCATGCTGTTCATCACCCACGACCTCGGTATCGTCCGAAAGTTTGCCGACCGTGTCTGCGTCATGACCAAGGGCAAGATTGTCGAGACCGGCACGGTAGAGCAGGTGTTTACCGATCCGCAGCACGCCTATACCCGCCATCTTCTGGCTGCCGAGCCGAAGGGCGAGCCGCCGCACTCCGATGCCAGCAAGCCAGTGGTCATGCAGGGTGAAGACATCAAGGTCTGGTTTCCGATCAAATCCGGGTTGATGCGTCGCGTTGTCGACCATGTGAAGGCGGTTGACGGCATTGATATTACCCTGCGCGCCGGCCAGACCGTTGGCGTGGTGGGCGAGTCCGGCTCCGGCAAGACCACGCTTGGCCTTGCGCTCTCGCGGCTGATCGCGTCTGAGGGGCGTATCAGCTTCGTTGGTCAGTCGATCGACCATTATTCGTATGAGATGATGAAGCCGTTGAGAAATCGGCTTCAGGTGGTATTTCAGGACCCTTACGGCTCTCTCAGCCCGCGCATGTCCGTTGGCGAAATCATTGCCGAAGGCCTGAAGGTGCATGAGCGGTCGCTATCGGCCGTCGAGCGCGATACGCGTGTCGCCACGGCACTGGAGGAGGTGGGCCTTGATCCGGCCACCCGCTGGCGGTATCCGCACGAATTTTCCGGCGGCCAGCGCCAGCGCATCGCCATTGCCCGCGCCATGGTGCTGAAGCCCCGTTTCGTCATGCTTGACGAGCCGACATCCGCGCTTGACATGAGCGTGCAGGCGCAGGTGGTTGATCTGCTGCGGGATCTGCAGGCAAAACACGAATTGGCCTATCTCTTCATCAGCCACGATCTGAAGGTGGTGAAGGCGCTCGCCAACGATCTCATCGTCATGCGTCACGGCAAGGTGGTTGAAAGTGGCCCTGCGGCTGAGGTTTTTGCCAATCCGCAGCAGGACTACACCAAGGCATTGCTCGCCGCCGCCTTCAATATCGAGG
The DNA here is from genome assembly GCF_017726655.1 of Agrobacterium tumefaciens. Classification (NCBI taxonomy): domain Bacteria; kingdom Pseudomonadati; phylum Pseudomonadota; class Alphaproteobacteria; order Hyphomicrobiales; family Rhizobiaceae; genus Agrobacterium; species Agrobacterium tumefaciens. The sequence continues at coordinate 1,920,305 of NZ_CP072308.1, read as the reverse complement.
CCGTGGAAACGAAAGCGGTGAGCCAGTAAGCCGCATCGGTATTTCGTTCAAGGCGATGACTTCCTGTTGCTTTGCGCAGCAGGCCGACCCATGTTGCGATAAAGGTGACATGGAATTGGATGGATTGCGATGGCAGCGGATGTGATCGTTTTAGGAGCGGGCATCATCGGAGTTTCGGTGGCCCTGCAACTCGCCCGACGGGGCAAGTCGGTGGTGCTGGTGGACCGGCGCGGGCCGGGGGAAGAAACATCCTTTGGCAATGCCGGCCTGATCCAGAGAGAGGGCGTGGTGCCCTACGGTTTTCCGCAGGACCTTGCGCTCTTGCTGCGCTACTCGCTGAACAACAGGATCGATGTCCGTTATCGCCTCTCCGCGCTTCCCAAAATCGCGCCGTTTCTCGGGCGCTACTGGTATAATTCAGCCGCCGCCAGGCACGCCGCAATCGCCCGCGCCTATACGCCTTTGATCGAACATTCGGTGTCCGAGCATAACATCTTGATCGATGAGGCCGGGGCGGGTGAACTGATTGTCAAAAATGGCTGGATGGAAGCCTATCGAACCGCAGAGAGGCGAGATGCCGATTATGCTTTCGCCGAGCGTCTTTCCCGCGAAAACGGCATTTCCCACACCAAACTGGATGCCAAAGAGCTTGCGGCATCCGAACCGCACCTCTCCCGGGATTTTGTTGGTGGACTGAAATGGAATGACCCGTGGTCCGTACTTGATCCGCACGGGCTGACGCTTGCTTATGTAAAGCTGTTCGAAAGCCTCGGCGGCAGCGTCGTGCGGGGCGATGCCTCGACACTGAGCCAGACCACAAGCGGCTGGACGGTGCGCACGGCGACAGGTGCGGTTGAGGGCGAGCAGGCGGTCGCGGCGCTGGGCCCCTGGGCCGATATCGTGACGCAACGACTGGGTTATCGCTTCCCGCTCGGGGTGAAGCGCGGTTATCACATGCATTATGCGCTGCAGGAGGGCGCCAGGCTCAATAACTGGCTGATCGATCCCGAGCGCGGTTATTTTCTTGCGCCCATGCGGAAGGGCATCCGGCTGACGACCGGAGCAGAGTTTGCCGAGCGCGACGCACCGAAATCCCCCGTGCAGATCGACCGCGCGGAGCGTGTGGCGCGCAGCATTTTCCCACTCGGCGGAAGGCTCGATGCTGAGCCATGGATGGGTGCGCGGCCATGCACACCGGACATGATGCCGATCATTGGCAAGGCGCCGCGTCACAAAACATTGTGGTTCGCATTCGGGCACGCCCATCATGGTCTTACCCTCGGGCCGATTACGGGCCGGGTCATAGCCGAAGCCATGCTGGGAGAGAAGCCGGTTATCGCGATCGATGCCTATCGCCCGGAGAGGTTCAATCCGTAAGAAGAGGAAACTGCTGGCCTTCCTGCAACAGGCCACGTAACATGTTCATATACAAAAGGGGAAAAAGGGCGAACGTCATCATGGTGGCGAGGTTTCTCATCTATCAGCAGCAGGACGATTTTCGTTAGCGAAACTCGCTGCGCATGAACGAGATGGAAACGGCTTGCTGGTGCATGATGGATGATATTGAAAACGCAAAGAAATTTTTCGCCGATAATCCCGATATCGAAATTCTCGAAGCTTTCGTCATAGATGCGAATGGCGTTCCGCGCGGCAAATGGATTCCGCGCGAAAGGGCAATCGACGTGCTCGAAAAGGGAATGGCCATCCCGCGCTCCGTCTACGCGCTGGATATCTGGGGCAGGGATGTGCACGCGGCCGGTCTGGCCGAGGGCACCGGGGATCCGGATGGGTTCTGTTTTCCGGTGCCCGGCACACTGTCGCGGGTGACATGGCTTGGCAGGCCGACCGCACAGGTTCTTCTAGCCATGAAAAACCCCGATGGAACCGGTTTTTATGGCGATCCGCGCCATGTTCTGTCGCAGGTTCTGAATGCCTATAACAAGGCCGGTCTAACGCCCGTTGTGGCGACAGAACTCGAATTTTACCTGATCGATCCCGTTCGTTCGGCGCTTGATCCGGTGCGCCCACCGCACAGCCGTGAGGGACGCTGGCACACCGGTCAGACACAGGTTCTGTCGATTTCCGAATTACAGGATTTCGAGGATGTCTTTCATGACATCGCCACCGCCTGCCGCGCACAGGGTGTGCTTGCTGATACCACGCTGCGGGAAAATGGTCCCGGGCAATATGAGATCAACCTCAACCATGTGCCGGATGCCCTGCAGGCCGCAGATTTCGCCGTCTTTCTCAAACGCATCGTCAAGGGCGTCGCACGACGGCACGATCTCGACGCAACTTTCATGGCGAAGCCCTATGGGCTCCAGGCTGGCAATGGAATGCATGTGCATTTCTCCGTTCTCGACAAGAGCGGCAGGAATATCTACGCCGGGGAAGAGGGGCCATCGGACGCGCTGATGCATTCGGTCGGCGGTCTCCTGGAAAACATGGGGGAAAGCATGGCGATCTTTGCTCCCCATGCCAATTCCTATCGCCGCCTCACACCGAGCGAACATGCGCCGACCTACGCCTCCTGGGGCATCGATAATCGCTCGGCGGCCGTGCGCGTCATCGTTGCCAGCAAGGTCGCGACACGTATCGAACATCGGGTGGCCGGCGCCGATACCAATCCCTATCTGGTTCTTGCGATGATCCTCAGCGCCGCACTTGCCGGCATGAAGGAGAAGCGCCAGCCGGGCGGCGCGATCGCAGGTGACAGCCACGCCATCAATCACGAACCGCTTCCCACCAACTGGGACTATGCGTTGCAGCGCTTCACACGGTCCAGCTTCGCCTATGCAACGCTTGGCCAGAAGTACCGGACGCTGTTTTCCGCCTGCAAGCAGCAGGAGCTTTCCGAATTTTCTCTGCGTGTAACCGACGTCGAATATGACGCCTATATCAGGACGGTGTGAAATGGCTGAGGTAACGAACATTCCCAATCCGGGCCATACATCGTCATGGTATGCGGCCTCCGCCAATGTCAAAACCGTGCGACCGACGCTCGAAGGCGCGCTGGATGCGGATGTCTGCATCATCGGTGGCGGCTTCACCGGCATTTCAGCGGCGCTGGAACTGAGCGAACGCGGTTACGCGGTCATCGTGCTGGAAGGTGTGCGGGTTGGCTTCGGCGCGTCGGGCCGCAATGGCGGGCAGATCGTCAATGGTTACAGCCGCGATCTCGAAACCATCGCCGGCCGCTACGGGCATGACAAGGCAGTAAAGCTCGGCGAAATGTCACTGGAAGGCGGCGCCATCATCCGCAGCCGCGTCGCCAAATACGGGATCGACTGCGATCTCGTCGACGGCGGTTTTTTCGCCGCCTTCACGCCGAAGCAGATCCGCGAAATGGAAGCCCATAAGGCCCACTGGGAAAAACACGGCCATGGCGGGCTCGAAATGGTCTCAAAGGCGGATGTCGGGAAATATGTGAAGACCGATCGTTATGCAGGCGGCATGATCGACCGCTTCGGTGGCCACATCCACCCTCTTAATCTTGTTCAGGGGGAAGCGGCGGCAGCCGAAAGCCTCGGTGCGCGCATATTCGAAAACTCGCGTGTCATTGCGGTGGAGCAGGGCGTCAATCCCATCGTGCGCACGGCAACGGGCAGCGTGAAGGCAAAATATGTCCTCGTCTGCGGCAATGCCTATCTCGGCACATTACTGCCAGAAATCGGCGAGCGAATGATGCCGGTCTCGAGCCAGGTCATGGCGACGGAGCCGCTCGATGCCGATCTGATCGAAGCCCTTCTTCCTGCCAATTATTGCGTCGAGGACGCTAATTACATTCTCGATTATTACCGCCGCACGTCTGACAATCGTCTGCTTTACGGTGGCGGCATCGGTTATGGCGGCAGCGACCCGGCCGACCTGACGGGTGTGATCCGGCCGAATATGCTGAAGACATTTCCGCAGCTGGAAAAGGCAAAGATCGACTTCGCCTGGAGCGGGAACTTCGCGCTGACCCTGACACGCATTCCGCATATGGGCAGGCTTTCGGACAATATCTACTTCTCGCACGGCGACAGCGGTCACGGCGTCACCACGACCCATCTTCTGGGCAAGATATTGGGGGAAGCCGTTGCCGGCCACGCCGAGCGGTTCGATATCTGGAGTTCGCTGCCGAATTACCCATTCCCGGGTGGAAAGACCTTCCGTGTGCCGCTCACCGTGATCGGAGCCTGGTGGTACGGCTTAAGGGACAAGCTCGGCCTCTAGCGCATTCCAGTGACGACGCGGCGTCGTTTACCTCACGCCATGTCTGCTGCTTCCGCAGACCGACAGTCCTAGAAGGTCACCGCCTTCAGTCCGGCAAGAGCATTTTTGGTGATCTCTTCAGGTGTGGTGTCGATGCTGACGGTGACGACACCCGGTTCGCCGGTTGGCACTTCCAGCGTGGCAAGCTGTGTTTGAAGCAGCGAGAGTGGCATGAAATGGCCCTTGCGTTCACCCATGCGCCGGCTGAGCAGCTCCAGGCTGCCGTCCAGATAAACGAAAGCAAGCGGACCGCCCGTGGCCTTGCGCAGGTAGTCGCGGTAGATTTTCTTGAGCGCCGAGCAGGATACAACGACCCCACCGCTCGCGTTCCCCTTTTGCAACTCTGCACCGATCAGATCGAGCCAGGGCCAGCGGTCGTCGTCCGTCAGGGGAATGCCTTCGGACATTTTCTCGACATTGGATTTGGGGTGCAGCTTGTCGCCTTCAATGAAGGCAATGCCCAGCTTGTCTGCCAGCGCTTCCGCGACCGTGGACTTGCCCGACCCGCTCACTCCCATCACGACGATTGCCTGCGTCACGCCAACCTCTGATATTTCTGTTTCGACAGTGAGCCCCTAACATGTGCGGCAGGTCTCGTGAATACAAAAATGAGGGAGATTTCCTGCAGCCTCCTCCCAAATACTGCTCCGGGGCATCAAGTTCGTTCCGCTTTTGTTCTTTAAATTTTCCGGTGATGATGATAACATCGAAACCTGGGCAAAACGCCTTGGAGTACCGCGGTGGGGTTCGATTTGGCAGACGCGAGGAATTTGGAGCAGCTATCCTTCGAGGGATGGGAGCCGGGGAAGGTACGGCGTTTTAATGCTCAATATACCACCAAGCTCTTGATCACCGTGAGACCGCCGGCAGCCTTGGCAGCACGGATTTTTGCCGATTCCTCGCACCACGCGGCGAAGCAAACGAAGCGCGAGGCTCATCCAGCAGCCGTTCTGCATATAACATTGCTTTGTGTTGGATGCTTTGAGGCTGTGCCGGATGGGCTCGTTCATCGGCTGAAGAATACGCTTGGCGAGATCAAGGCCCGTCCCGTTCCGATAACGTTTGATAGGACCTCGCTGTTTGGCAATCGCGGCAGCCTCGCTTTGCACAGCAGCCATGAGATGCTGGAAATGCAGTCTTTATCGACGATGCTCCAACGTGCCCTTTGGCGGGCCAACCTGCCCTTTGTTACGCCTTCGTCTTTTGCGCCCCATCTCGCGCTGATTACCGGCTGTGGAAGAATTGAGCCGATGCCCGTCGAGAAACCCTATAGTTGGCTTGCCGGAAGCTTCGAGCTTGTTTGCAGCCACGTGGGCGAACCGCAGCTTGAGTTACTCGCACGCTTCGCGCTTACCCCGAAAGCAGAGTGTTACGAGCGGCCTGAAAGCCAACTGCACTTACCAGGAAAAATAATCGGACACTCTAAACGGTCGATGCAGAGGGCATCGGCGCAATGACGGGTTAAAGGCTTACGAGCCAGGGGTATGCCAGGCTACGTTCACTTCGGTTGGTCCGATGATTAGTTTCAATTGATGGGACCTTGCAACAACGGCACAGCCTTCTTGTCCACTGGTCCACACTGCGCGCATCAACACCAAAAGGCGTCGATCGCGCAAGCGAGGCGATTTCGCCTCGCTGGAAGCAATGTGCAGCTTAGAGCTGGACCTTGTCAAATGCCTTGCCGTCGATGCCGAGGGCTTCGAGGTCGGCGCGGGCGGGCTTGCGATGTGCGCGAACTGCGGCCGAAACCGAAAGTGCTGCACCGAGAACGGCGAAAGTTTCACCGAAGAAGTGACGCGATGTCTTAGCAACCTGACGCATTTTTTCTCTCCATCTTTGATGCCCAGATAATGGGCATTCCGTCGCCGCTCTACAACGCCTGATGCAGCAGGGAAGCCATGCAGCTTTGCTCGCGCTCGTTTCGATATCAGTCAATTCATTTTTGCATGGCTCGAGAGCCTGAGCGGCATATTTGCGCAGGGCGTCGAGCCGGGCGGGTTGAACGAGCCGGATAATTTGTTATGCCGGGATGCTGAGCGCGATGTAGAGGTGGATGGAATGACGGTCACGATTTACGGTATCAAGAACTGCGACACGATGAAAAAGGCCAGAAGCTGGCTTGAGGCCAATGGCGTCGACTATTCCTTTCACGACTACAAGGCCGCCGGCATCGACCGCGCTCATCTTGAGGCATGGTGCGATGCCGCAGGCTGGGAAACCGTCCTGAACCGGGCTGGCACGACGTTCAAAAAACTGGACGACGCGAAGAAGGCCGATCTTTCGCGGGAGAAAGCCATCGCATTGATGGTGGAGCAGCCCTCCATGATCAAGCGACCGGTGCTGGAGACGCGGGGCAAGATCACGGTCGGCTTCAAGCCGGACACTTATCAGGCCCTTTTTGCGTAAGCAGATTTAGCCATGTCGAAAACAACCCGCGCAACGCAAGTGTTGACGAAGGCCGGCATCGCCTTCACCACTGTCACCTATGACTACGACCCGACTGCCGATCGCATCGGTTTGCAGGCGGCGGCAGCGATTGGCGAGCCGCCCCATCTGGTGCTGAAGACGCTGATGGCTGAGCTCGATGGCAAGCCGGTCTGCGTTGTCGTTCCTTCGGATCGGGAAGTGAGCATGAAGAAGCTCGCGACCGCCTTCGGAGGCAAATCGGCCAGCATGATGAAGCCCGCCGAAGCGGAACGGGCAACCGGCTACCACGTCGGCGGTATCAGCCCTTTCGGGCAGAAGAAGCAGGTGCCGACAGCCATCGAATCCACTGCCATGGGCCATGATTACGTCTACATGAATGGTGGGCAGCGCGGCTTGCAACTGCGGCTTTCCCCGCGCGACGCGCAGACGGCATTGAACGCGATCGCCGCGCCGCTGGTCGCCGATTGAAGCGCGAGAGGCAGCGTTGAAAGCATTTGGCTTTCAGTTGGAATGGGCTATGGTCGGCGCCTCCGAATGAAATAGACGAAGGCAGATCATGACTGTTTCTCCCATCGATTCCGTCAAACTCGAAAAACTGGCCGAAGTCGCCATCAAGGTCGGCCTGCAATTGCAGAAGGATCAGGATCTGGTGATCACCGCGCCGCTGGCAGCCCTGCCGCTGGTGCGTTTTCTGACCAAACACGCCTATATGGCCGGTGGCGGGCTGGTCACCACCTTCTATTCCGATGAAGAAACCACGCTTGCCCGCTATCGCCACGCGAGCGACGCCAATTTTGACCGGGCTTCCGGCTGGCTCTATGAAGGCATGGCAAAAGCCTATGCCAATGGCGCAGCGCGGCTGGCGATTGCCGGCGACAACCCGATGCTGCTGGCCGAACAGGATCCAGCCAAGGTGGCGCGCGCCAACAAGGCCAATTCCACCGCCTACAAGCCGGCGCTGGAGAAGATTTCCAACTTCGACATCAACTGGAACATCATCTCTTATCCAAACCCGTCCTGGGCAAAGCAGGTCTTCCCCGATGTGTCGGAAGACGACGCTGTCCGCAGGCTCGCGGATGCCATTTTCGCCGCATCGCGCGTGGATGTGGCCGATCCGGTTGCCGCCTGGGCGCAGCATAACGCCAATCTTGCCAAGCGGTCGGCGTGGCTCAATGGCGAGCGTTTTTCGGCACTGCGTTTCACCGGTCCGGGCACGGATGTCACGATCGGGCTTGCGGACGGGCATGAATGGCACGGCGGCGCTTCGGTCGCCAAAAACGGCGTAACCTGCAACCCGAATATTCCCACTGAAGAGGTCTTCACGACGCCGCACGCGTTGCGCGTGGATGGTTATGTTTCCAGCACGAAACCCCTTTCGCATCAGGGTACGCTGATCGACGATATCCAGGTAAAGTTCGAAGCTGGCCGCATCGTCGAAGCCAAGGCTTCGAAGGGCGAAGCCGTATTGAACAAGGTACTCGACACTGACGAAGGCGCGCGGCGCCTTGGTGAAGTGGCGCTGGTGCCGCATTCCTCGCCGATTTCGGCAAGCGGCATCCTTTTCTACAACACGCTGTTCGATGAAAATGCCTCATGTCACATCGCGCTTGGCCAGTGCTACTCGAAATGCTTCCTTGACGGTGCTTCGCTGTCGCAAGAGCAGATCAAGGCACAGGGCGGCAATTCCAGCTTGATCCATATCGACTGGATGATCGGTTCCGACAAGGTGGACATTGACGGCGTGAAGCCGGATGGCTCCACGGTTCCTGTCATGCGCAACGGCGAATGGGCCTGACGGCTATTTCGGCAACTGGCTGCGCTGGCTGAGCCAGATGCTGAAAAGCACCGCCATGAAGCCGGCGATCTGCGCTGGCGTGAGGCTTTGACCGAGCGCCAGCCAGCCCAGCAGCGTTGCCACAACAGGACTCAAGAATCCGAGCGAGGCTGCCGCTGAAGGTTCGATGCGGGCTAGCCCACGAAACCAAAGAACATAGGTGAGTGCCGCACCGATGAGCCCAAGATAGGCGATTCCGAGAATATTAGTCGCTGATGGCGTCGGCAGTGCCGGCTCCAGAAGATAGGCGAGCGGTAAAAGAAGAATGCCGCCCGCGGTCAGTTGCCATGCGGTGAAGGTGAGGTTCGAGACCGGCGGGCGCCATTTGCGGGTCAGTACTGTTCCGAAGGCCATGGAGACGGCACCCGCAAGGCCTGCGGCAATGCCGATGCCATCGAGCACCGCGCCCGGCGTCAAGACGAGTAGCGCGACACCGGCGATACCGAGAAAACCGGCGGCGATGGCCAGCGGTCGAATTTGGGTTGCGAGAAACAGTCGCGAAAGGCCGATCACAATGAGAGGCTGGACCGCGCCCACGGTTGCCGCAACGCCGCCGGGCAATCGATAGGCCGAAACGAACAGCATCGCCCAGAAAAACGCGAAATTCAGCGCGCCGAGGATAAAGCTGCGGTGCCACCAGATACCCTGCGGCAGCCTGTGGACGATCAGCAGCAGCAGGATGCCGGCCGGCAAAGCGCGCAGCATGGCGACATGCAGTGGATATCCCTGCGGCAGGAATTCCGTCGTGACGAAGTAGGTGGTGCCCCATATGACGGGGGCAAGCGCGGTAACCAGCACGTCGGCTGCAAAAGTCGAATTTTTCTTCATCTCAAGAATCTCTATATCAAGATAAATTGAGTTTAATGGAATTTGTCTTGACGTCAAGATACCTCTCGCTATGCATAGGCGATGAGCAAGAATCCTCCTGATCACGTCGACCATATTCTCGCACAATGGCGCAGGGAGCGACCCGATCTCGATGTCGGGCCCATGGGCTTGCTTGGCCGTCTACACCGGCTGACCACGCACCTCGGCCGCGAGGTTGAGGCGGTGCTCTTGAAGCACGGCCTCTCCTCCTCCGCCTTCGACGTGCTGGCGACCTTACGGCGCGCGGGCTCACCCTATCGGCTCTCTCCCGGCGATCTGCTGTCCATGACCATGGTCAGTTCCGGCACCATGACAAACCGGATTGACCAGCTTGAGAAAGCAGGGATGGTGGAGCGTATCCACAATCCACAGGACCGGCGCAGCGTCTTGATATCGCTGACGGAACGGGGCTTTTGCGTGGTGGAGGCGGCGGTCTCGGCGCATGTCGAAAACCAGCATCGGCTTGTCGCCGGTCTCACCGAAGAAGAGCGAACGACTTTAGACGGGCTGTTGAAGCGGTTTCTGCAGGGGTTTGAGGAGTAATATGAAGCGTCACCGCCGGCCCTGCGGCAAGGGGTCTGCGGCGCTTGTTTCCTGAAGAATAATCCTGTAAGCATTTTTCCAGAAACCTGTACGACAGGTTGGAGGAAGAATGTTAAGTCCAATTGCGCATGAGGCCGGTCTTGTCAGCAGCACGATCGGCGCGATCACCCGCCACATCAGAGAGAACGAACTGGCGCCCGGCGCAAAGCTGCCGAGTGAACTTTCGCTCTCGCAACAGCTTGGCGTCTCGCGCACTGTCGTCCGCGAGGCTTTCCGATCGCTTTCGGCGATGCGGCTCATCGATGTCAGCGCCGGCAAGCGCGCCACAGTGGCCACGCTGGATCATGGCGCGATGTCGTTGATGTTCGAACATGGCATTCACACCGAGCAGATCAACATCCAGCAGATCTATGACGTACGCCGCACGATCGAAGTTCGCACCGTGACGCTTGCGGCGCTGCGACGCACGGATGCAGAAGCGCTCATCATTCTGGAACATGCCAGGGCCATGGAGAGTGATTTTGGGAAGAACGACAAGGTCATGGAGCATGATCTGGCGTTCCATCTGGCAATCGCCAAGGCTTCCAAGAACCCTGTTTTCGAACTCATTCTTGGCGCGTTCCAGAACGTGACGCGTCAGACCTGGCCGATCGGCTGGAAAAGCCGCACATCCGACGCGCAGCGCCACGCCGCCGGTGAGCTACACATCGCCATCGGACAGGCCATTGCCGCGGGCGATCCGCAAACGGCCTCGACGCTGATGGCGCGGCATTTCGATGAAAGCGTGCACGCGCTTCTGGCGGCTGGCATCGCCTGATTTCTCAAACCCAGTTCCAGACGGAACACGACCTGCCTCTGGAGGAGACACTTCATGAAAATCACCAAACTTGAGACCGTTCGTGTGGCGGAACGGGCCAACCTGCTTTGGGTTCTGGTCCACACGGATGAGGGGATCACCGGATTAGGCGAAACCTTCTATGGCGCGGAGACCGTCGAGGCCTATGTGCACGAATACATCGCGCCGCGCGTGATCGGCCGCGACCCGCTGCAGATCGACCTTCTGGCGCAAGACCTTGTGGGCTATCTCGGTTTTCGCTCATCCGGCGCAGAAGTGCGCGGCAACTCCGCCTTTGACATCGCCCTCTGGGATATTTTCGGCAAGGCCACCAACCAGCCCATAGCCCAGCTGCTCGGTGGTTTCAGCCGCAGGGAAATCCGGACTTACAATACCTGTGCGGGCACCGAATATATCAAGAAGGCGACCGGGCAGCAGACGGCCAATTACGGCCTTTCCGGTGGCAAGGACTATGATGACCTGAATGGCTTTCTGCACCGCGCGGACGAACTTGCGCACTCGCTACTTGAGGATGGCATCACGGCCATGAAGATCTGGCCCTTCGATGCGGCGGCGGAAAAGACACGCGGGCAATATATCTCGATGCCGGACCTGAAAAGCGCGCTGGAGCCTTTCGAAAAAATCCGCAAGGCGGTGGGCGATAAGATGGATATCATGGTGGAGTTTCACTCCATGTGGCAGCTTCTGCCCGCCATGCAGATCGCCAAGGCGCTGACCCCCTACCAGACCTTCTGGCACGAAGACCCGATCAAGATGGACAGCCTTTCCAGCCTGACGCGATATGCCGCCGTTTCGCCCGCACCGATTTCGGCATCGGAAACGCTCGGCTCCCGCTGGGCCTTCCGTGATCTCCTGGAAACGGGCGCTGCCGGTGTTGTCATGCTTGACATCAGCTGGTGCGGCGGGCTTTCGGAAGCACGCAAGATCGCCTCCATGGCGGAAGCCTGGCATCTGCCGGTCGCCCCGCATGATTGCACCGGGCCGGTGGTGCTCTGTGCCTCCACCCACCTGTCGCTCAACGCGCCGAATGCGCTGGTGCAGGAAAGCGTGCGCGCCTTCTACAAGACCTGGTATCGTGATCTCGTCACGGCCTTGCCGGAAGTGAAAAACGGCATGATAACGGTGCCCCCGGGCGCCGGGCTCGGCATGGAACTGCATCCCGACATCGAGAAGAGCTTCACCGTCAGCCGCCGTTTTTCGGATGCGGCTTCGATCTGATCAGAACAGGCTGCCCTGGTTGCCCGGGTCCGAAGAAGCTGGCTTGACCGGCTTCTTTTTCGGCGCAGCGGTGGCATCCGGGGAAGATGTGCCTTCTCCGGTTGTGATCGCCGAGACGCGGCCATCGGCAAATTCCATCGATACCACGGCACCGGAAGCAATGGCCGCAGCGCGGGTCAAAGGGCGGTTCTCCTCATCGCGGATGACAGCATAGCCGCGCTTGAGCACGTTTTTATACGAGAGCGATTGCAGGATACGGTCATGGGCGGCAAGGCCGGACCGGTTTTGCGCCATCCGATGCAACACGGCAGTATCGGCCCGGCGTGAGGCAGTGGCAAGGCGCTCCTTTTGCCGCTCAACTTGGCCAAGCAGCCGGGCGGGTAGCGAGCGCAGAGATGAGTCGAAGGAATCGACACGCCCTTTTCCCTGCAGCAGCCGGCGTTCCACCAGCGTCTCCGCCCTGTGCATGCGCTCGGTGATCCTCTGCCTGTGGTGCTTGAGGCCATTCAACAGGGTTTCCGGTCTCAGTCCCGAGGCGGAACGCTCGAATGTCCGCCGCTTGTTCAGCGTCGTCAACTCCAGTCCACGCCCAAGACCACTCGCAGCCTCGTCGAACCGGCGACGCGGCAAGGCGAGAAGCTGATCGAGCGACGGCAACGCCCGCACCAGGGCGCGCACGCCTTGCCGGCGATTGTCCATCTGCCGCGAGACAGAGCCGGAAAGGCGGGCAGCGATGCCGGAAAGCTGCGCCTCGAGTTCCGCCCGCACAGGCACCGCCATTTCGGCGGCTCCCGTCGGCGTCGGCGCACGGACATCGGCGGCGTAATCGATCAGGGTGGTATCTGTCTCATGTCCGACGGCGGAAATCAGCGGAATTTCGCTTTCCGCTGCGGCGCGCACGACGATCTCATCGTTGAAGCTCCAGAGGTCTTCCAGACTGCCGCCACCACGCGCAACGATCAGCACATCAGGCCGTGCGATCTCGCCACCGGGCTGAAGCGCATTGAAACCGCGAATGGCGTTCGCCACCTCCTCGCCCGAACCTTCTCCCTGCACCTTGACCGGCCAGACAAGCACATGAACGGGAAAGCGATCCGAAATGCGATGGAGAATATCGCGGATCACCGCGCCCGTCGGCGAGGTGACGACGCCAATGACGTGTGGCATGAACGGCAGCCGGCGCTTGCGGGCCGGGTCGAACAGTCCCTCGGCCGCCAGTCGACGGCGCCGGTCTTCGAGAAGCGCCATCAAAGCGCCGGCACCGGCCGGTTCAAGGCTTTCGATAACGATCTGATATTTCGAGGAGCCTGGGAAGGTCGTGACCTTGCCCGTCGCGATCACTTCCATGCCCTCTTCCGGGCGGAACTTCAGCCGAGAGAAGGTTCCTTTCCAGATCACGGCATCGATGCGGGCGCGATCGTCCTTCAGCGAGAAATAGGCGTGGCCGGACGAATGTGGCCCGCGATAACCAGAAATCTCGCCTCGCACACGCACCTGATCGAAGGCCGTTTCCACCGTTCGCTTGATGGAACCCGACAGTTCGGACACCGAAAACTCGGCAAGGTTGCTCAATACGGCGTGGGAGAAAATATCACTCATGCCTGCTTTTATCGAAAATGGCTCGATTCGGATATGCCGGGGAAAGCTCGCAACGATTTTAACGGCGGTGAAACCATATCCTCAACTACAGAGTTAGGAAAACGGGAGTTGGAGGTAAAAACAAGGGTTCGTTAGGGAAGACAGCGTTACGTCTGTTCCCGGCCCGGCAACCAAAGAGGAGGCGGCACCATGATTTTTCTCACCGCCACAGTGCTCGGCATCGCTGCCGTTGCATTACGTTCGGTCTTCAGCATCGTGTTCATCTGCATGATGATTATCGGAGCCTATGGCGTTGCGATGGCGCTTTCGTCCGGTGCTGTTCCGCTGACGTCTCTGCTTCAGGCGCTCGCGGGTTATAATTTCGGCGTCGTTGGCGTCGTCATCAGCCTTCTGGTACTGCAGCGCCCGCGGTCCACCCCGCCAACTCTCTAAAAGACCGCGGCCTTGAGGCTTCGTTCCGTTGCACTCAGCGAGATTTGCGGTCTGGCGGCCGATATAGCCATCACCTGTCTGCTCATTTTCTTTCTCACGGTCGACCCGATCGCTGCGCGTTTGCCGGGGGCGGTGACCGGGCTCGCAACAAGCCGGCGGCTGAACCGCTCAATGAGTGGCGCGCCAGGCCCCTTTCCGGCCGATGCCGTCACCCTCATTTCCCGCATTGTGAGCGTCGGACTTTTCTCGCTGCTGCAATCGCGCAACCCGCTGATCCAGCCGGTCGTGCCACTTGCCTTTTCTGCGCTCGCAGCTCTGGTCCTCGCATGCTGCGGCCATTGGCGCCTTCAGAAACTGCGTCGGGCCAAGGGCTAAACCGTTTCCCAGCCCTCCTTATCCGCAGCGCGATAAATCGCATCGATGAAAAGCTGGTTGTTTTTGGAGCTTTCCAGCGTGACAACCTCTCCCTCACCCCTGACTGCGCGGGCAAAGGCCTCTGCTTCCAGCTTGTACTGGCGGCTATCCTGAAACCTGAAGATTTGCGACTGGTTGTGGGCCTGATTGGTTAGCTCGACTTCTTCCGCACCCCAGCGGTTTGCATTAAACGGCGATTTGACCTCGATGTAACCGTCCGTGCCGTGGAAAACCATCAGCTGGCGGGCGGCAAGCTGCGTTGCAAGATAAAAACTGAGTTCGAAGCGGCCGAAATCCGCCCGCACGCTGGAATAAATATCGGTGCCGAACTCTCTGTCACGCTCCACGGTGGCCTGCACGCGCTTTGGTTCTTCACCGGTGACGAAGCGGGTCACGATCGTCGGATAAACACCGATATCCGGCAAGGCGCCGCCGCCGAGTTCGGGAATGTTGCGCATATTCTGAGGATCGCGGTTGAAGTAGCTGAAAGCGCCCTGCACATGTTTCAGCGTTCCGATCGCGCCCGAAGAAAGCAATGCTTTCACCTTGGCCCAGACCGGCGCATAGGTCACCATGAAGGCTTCCGAGATGATGACACCGTTGCGGTCCCGCGCAGCGATAAGCGTGTCGATTTCCTGTGCTTTCAAAGCAATCGGCTTTTCGCAGAGAACATGTTTGCCCGCATCGGCGGCCTTGATCGTCCATTCGACGTGCTGCGACGTTGGAAGTGGAATGTAAACCGCGTCGATGACATCGGACGCCAGCATTTCGTCGTAGGAGCCGAAAGCGTGGGGCGCGGAGAACCGATCTGCGACCGCGCGGGCCCTCGAAAGATCACGACTGGCGATGGCGCTGACCACACAGTTCTCAGCATCCTGTATCGCGGGAATGACGTGGTCCTGAGCGATCTTCGCCGTTGAGATGATTCCGAAGCGCAGCATTTAGTCCTCCCGATCTGACATATGCCGGAAACTTATCATTGTCATGCCGGGTGGCAACCCGTTGCTTCAAGATTAGAGAAGTGATGGCTGGATGTGTCCGCTCTTTGTCAGGAAGGTTTCTTTTTTTCCGGGTTTTCATGACGAATTATGCTATGCATCAAGGTAACGGAGAAACATGAAATGTCCTCTTCCCATACAGCCCTAATGGTCATCGATGTGCAGGAATCCTTTCGGCACGCTCCGTATTTCGAGGATAGCGAATTGGCCGCCTATCTCGAGAAACAACAGGCGCTGATTGACGGCGCCAAAGCCGCTGGCATTCCCATCGTCCAGATATTTCATGTTGATGGCGACAGAGCATTTTCGAGCGACAGCGGCTTTATTCGTCCGCTGGAAGGTGTGCGGATTTCCCCTGACGTGACCTTCCGCAAAAACCGGCATTCTGCCTTTGCGGGAACCGGTCTCCAAATCTGGCTGACGCAGAGGGGAATCAACCGGCTGATTATCTCCGGTATCCGTACCGAACAATGCTGCGAGACCACCACCCGACATGCGTCCGATCTCGGTTACGCCGTCGATTACGTCACCGAAGCAACGCTGACTTTCCCGATGACACATGCATCAGGCACTGTTTTCAGCCCGGATGACATCCGTCAGCGCACCGAGCTGGTACTGGCCGGTCGCTTCGCACGGATCGTTGGCGTCGATGACGTGCTGGCGACGATGAAAGAGGCGGCCTGATGAATAAGGGCGACACGCGCGTTGTTCCTTTTTTTACGCTCGTGCCGCCGCATGCGCTTCTGCTGGACATTGCCGGTCCACTGGAGGTGGTTCGTTACGCCAATGCAGACCAGCAGGATATCCACTTTGAGTGTCGGTACATCGCCGCAAGGAACGAACAACAATCCTCCATCGGCCTTCAGCTTTCCGCACTGGAGACCCTGCCGGCGGCGCTGCCGGAAAACGCTTTCCTTCTGATCTCCGGCAGCACATCCGGCTTCGACGATGATCCGCAGACGCGACGGGAGCGGCGGGCCCTGGCAGCCTGGCTTCATGCGGCGGTGCGTTCCGACACGACCGTTATCTCCATCTGCTCCGGTGCCCTGCTGGCGGGTGAGGCGGGGCTTTTCGACGGGCGAACCTGCACGACCCATGCCGATTGTATCGAAAGCCTGCGACGCATCGCGCCCTTGGCGCAGGTGGCGGAAAATCGTCTTTTTGTGGAGGATGGCAGGCGTTTCTCGAGCGCCGGCATTTCCACCGGTATCGACCTGATGCTGCATGTAATCTCCGGGATGACATCGCCTGCCGTCGCGGCGCGCATTGCCAAGACCATGGTGGTTTATCTCAGGCGCAGCGGCAACGACGCGCAAATCTCCCCCTGGCTGACGGGCCGCAACCACATCCATCCCGCCATTCACCGGGTCCAGGACCGTGTCATGGCCGAGCCGGCGAAGGACTGGTCGCTTGAAGGGCTGGCCGATATTGCTGCACTGAGCGAAAGGCACCTCTCTCGTCTCTTTCGCGACCATACCGGTCTCAGCGTGATCGACTACGTCAACCTGATGAGGGTCAATCTGGCCCGAGATATTCTCGCCAATAGTCGTCTGGACATGGAGACCGTCGCAGAACGGGCAGGCTTTGCATCTGCACGGCATTTGCGCCGCGTGTGGCAGCAGCACAATCATTTACCTCCCAGCCATTATCGCGGTCTCCAAAGGTGAGTTTCCAACCTCACGGCTGCCTGATGAATGCCATCAAATGAATTCAATGGTTATGCCGGCGGCCAGTTGGTACCCTGTCGCCAGGATAGCAACAGGAGTATTCCCGTGGAAAAACGAAGCCTTGGCCGCACAGGCCTCTCCATCGCCCCGATCGTCTTTGGCGGTAACGTGTTCGGCTGGACAGCGGATGAGAAGACCTCCTTTGCCCTGCTCGATGCCTTTTTCGATGCCGGGTTCAACGCCATCGATACGGCGGATGTCTACTCCGCCTGGGTGGACGGGCATGTGGGTGGCGAGTCGGAGGCGATTATCGGCAAGTGGCTGAAGCAGTCCTCCGTTAAGCGGGAGGATGCAGTGATCGTCACCAAGGTCGGTTTTGACAATCGCGGTCAGAAGACCGGGCTGAGCGCCAAATGGATCGCAGAGGCCGTCGATGCTTCGCTGAAGCGGCTTCAGACCGATTACATCGACCTTTACCTTGCCCATAAGCCTGACGCCGACGTGCCGCTGGAGGAAACGCTTGCCGCCTTCGCCAAGTTGAAAGAGCAGGGGAAAATCCGCGCCATCGGCTGCTCCAACTATTCCGCAAGCCAGCTCCAGGAGGCTCTTGATGTGGCTGCCAGGAACAATCTGCCGCGTTACGATGTGCTGCAGCCGGAATATAATCTCTACAACCGGGCAGATTTCGAAGGCCCATTAGCAGATCTTTGTGTGAAACAAGAGATCGGCGTCATCAATTATTATAGCCTCGCCGCCGGGTTCCTCACCGGAAAATACCGTGCCAAGGCAGATACGGAAGGCGTTGCCCGCAGCTATCGCGTGGCTGACTACGTCAATGCCCGCGGCCTCGCCGTTCTTGGCGCACTGGACGCCGTCGCGGTGCAGACCGGGGCAAAGCTCGCCGACATCGCGCTAGCCTGGCTGCTGCGCAAGAAGGCCGTAACAGCGCCGATCGCCAGCGCCACCAGCCTGTCGCAGCTTGAAAGCTTCAAACGCGCCGTCGAGCTGAAACTGACCGACGAGATGATGGCGCTTCTCGACAAGGCGGGGGCATAAGATGGATCTTGGAATTCGTGATGCCGCACCGTCGGATCGGGCGGAGTGGCTGCGGCTGTGGAATGACTATCTCGCCTTTTATGAGGTCGATCTCGCCGCCGACGTGACCAAATATACCTGGGAACGCATCCTCGATCCCGCGTCCCGCGTCTCCATGCGCGTGGCGATGCTGGGTGAGCGCATGGCGGGCTTTGCCATTTACCACTTCCACGATTCCACTTGGGTGAAGACACCTGACTGCTATCTTGAGGATTTGTATGTCGATGGCGACATCCGCGGCAAGGGCGCGGGGCGGGCATTGATGGATGATCTGATCACTATCTGCAAGAAAAAGGGCTGGTCGCGTCTTTACTGGAACACCGGCGAGGACAATCACCGGGCCCAGAAGCTCTATGACAGTTACGTGAAAAGCGACGGTCACATCCGCTACCGCATCACCTTCTGATCAACTCCGGAAACGGAAGAAATCCACGAAAGCCCTCAGCGCCGGACGCATCTGCCGGCGAGAAGGGTAGTAGATATAAAATCCGTCAAAGGGCGCACACCATTCGTCGAGCACGCGGGTGAGCCGGCCTTGCCTGATATCGTCTTCGACGCGCTGCTCGAAAACGAAGGCAAGTCCTGCTCCATCGATTGCCGCCCTTCGGATAAGGCTCTGGTCCGACAAAATAAGCGGCCCCTGCACATCCACAACGAGCGGCTTGCCGTCTTTTTCCAGCTCCCAGCGATAGATGAGGCCGCTTGCAAACCGCCGGCGTATGCAGCGATGCCGGATGAGGTCCCTCGGATCATGCGGTGGCGGGTTATCAGCGAAATAAGAAGGGGAACCGACGATAGCCCCGCGCCATTCACCGCTCGCTTTCACCGCGATCATGTCTGCATCGAGATGCTCCCCGAGACGAAGACCGGCATCGAAACCCTTCGCAACGATATCTTCGAAACGATCGTCGGTCGAAATCTCGAGAGAGATTTCGGGATAGAGCCGCAGGAACTCCCCCAGTCTGGGTACGATAAGGTCTTCGGCGGCAAGCCTCGGTAACGTAATACGCAAGGGGCCAGCCGGTCTGCCGACCTGTTCGGCCAAGGTATCGATGACCGCGTCAATGTCGGCAAGAGCGGGGCCTAAGGTTTCAAGAAGGCGCTTTCCCTCCTCTGTCGGAGAAACGCTGCGGGTGGTACGGTGCAGCAGCCGCAAGCCGAGGCTGGTCTCCAGTGAGGAAACCGCGTGGCTGACGGCGGAGGGGGCGATACCGAGTTCGGCCGCGGCCTTGCGAAAGCTGCGGCCTTCCGCAACGGCGGAAAGAACGGCCAATTGGGAGAGTTGTACGCGATTCATTGTTCTAAATTATAGAACAACCCGCACGGATTTGCAGCGATTATTTTCACCGCCGTCATTCGCTATGTTTCGATCACGCCCTGATGACGGGCGATTCCTGATGGAAGGACGAACTGATGAGAAGCAGAACCCTTGGAAACAATCTGACCGTTTCGGCACTTGGTCTTGGGTGCATGGGAATGACCCATGCCTACAGCCCGACAGGTGATGAAAACAGCGCGATCGCGACGCTTCATCGCGCCGTTGATCTTGGCGTTACTTTTTTCGATACGGCGGAGGTTTATGGGCCTTACACGAATGAAGTTCTCGTCGGCAAGGGGCTGAAGCCCTATCGCGACAAGGTGGTGATTGCCACCAAGTTCGGTTTCAAGATCGATGGTAGCAAACCGGCCGGGCAGATGATGGTAGGAACCGACGGTCGGCCGGAAAATGTCCGCGCTGTCGCCGAAGCGTCTCTCAAGCGTCTCGACGTTGACGCCATCAATCTCTTTTATCAGCACCGCGTCGATCCCGATGTGCCGATCGAAGAAACGGTCGGAGCGATGGCCGAACTGGTGAAACAAGGCAAGGTAAAGCATCTCGGCCTCTCCGAAGCCAGTGCAGAAACGCTTCGCAAGGCCCATGCCACCCACCCGATTGCCGCGATTCAGAGCGAATATTCGCTGTGGACCCGCGACCCGGAAGAAAATGGCGTGCTGGATACCTGCCGTGAGCTCGGCATCGGTTTCGTCCCCTTCAGCCCTCTTGGGCGCGGTGCGCTGACCGGAGCGCTGAAATCGCTGGATGGACTCGCAGCCGATGATTTCCGGCGCGGCTTGCCGCGTTTCCAAGGCGAAAACTTCGACGCCAATCTAGCGCTGGTCAAGCTTCTGGAAGACATGGCGGCAGAAAAAGGCGTGACTGCCGGGCAACTGGCATTGGCCTGGGTGTTGGCGCAGGGCGATTTCATCGTGCCGATCCCCGGCACCACGAAGATTGCCAATCTTGAGAAAAACGTCGCGGCGGCGGACGTATCCCTGACACGGCAAGAAGTCGAAAACCTCGGCTCGTTGCTGGCTCCTTCGAAGGTAGCGGGCAAACGATACCCTGAGCGCATGTCACAGATGGCCAACCGTTAAAAAAAAGCCGCGGTGGTTGCCGCGGCTTTTTTCAATCTGTTTCGGATGTCAGGCGCGCAGAACGCCGCCTGTCGATTTTTCGACATTGCCGACGATCTTTGCCGTGAGCGCTTCGAAATCCTCATCCGTCAGCGTTTTATCGATCGGCTGAATCTGGACTTCGATGGCGACCGACTTGCGATTTTCTCCGAGCGATGCTCCCTCGAAAATATCGAAGACGTTGACACCCGTGATCAGCTTGCGATCCGCGCTGGTTGCCGCTTTGATGATGGCAGCCGCCTCGACCGATTTCTCAACCACGAAAGCGAAGTCGCGCTTCACCGCCTGGAACGGCGAAAGCTCGAGCGCCGGCTTGGTGCGGGTCGCCTTCTTTTTCGGCTCCTGCATAGCGTCGATATAGATCTCAAAACCGCAATAGGCGCCGGATATATCCAGCTCGGACAGCGTTTTCGGATGGAACTCACCGAAATAGCCGAGCACAACTTTCGGACCCATCTTGATGGTGCCGGAGCGGCCTGGGTGATACCAGGCGGGCGCCCCTGCTTCGATCTGGACATTGGCCATGGGCAGACCGCAGGCCTCAAGCACAGCCAGTGCATCGGCCTTGGCGTCATAGACGTCAACCGGCTTGCCACCGCCCTTGGCCGCATTCGACCACATGCGGCCGCTGCCCGCGAGCGAAGCCGTGCCGCGGCGAACACCACCGGCAACACGGCGCTGCGTATCGGGCGTATCGCCCTCATAGGTGCCGGAGACCTCGAAGATCGCGACGTCACCATAACCCTTGTCGGCATTGCGCTGGGCAGCGGTGAGAAGACCGGGCAGAAGCGAGGGCCGCATGTCAGACATATCGGCCGCGATGGGGTTTGCGAGTTTGAGCGCCGGTGAACCGCCGCCGAACAGCTTTGCCTGCGCTTCTGGAATGAAGGACCAGGTAACAGCCTCAAGCATGCCGCGGCTTGCCAGCGCCCGGCGCGCGGTGCGGGTGCGGATCTGCAGCGTGGTCAGGATACGACCATTGACGGCGCCGAGGCTTTCCAGCGGCTCCGGCTTGATATTGTCGACGCCATGGATGCGCATGACTTCTTCGACCAGATCGGCCTTGCCATCGACATCCGGCCGCCAGGAGGGCACGGTAACGGAGACGCGCTCGCCGGTTCCCTCGACACCAAAACCCAGACCCTTTAGAATGGCGAGACTCTCTTCAGCCGAGACTTCGAGGCCTGTCAGGCGCTTCACTTCCGCAAGCGGGAAGTCGACGACTTTGGGTTCGTAGCCCTTGTAACCAACGATCCTGGCTTCGCCGGGAACGCCGCCGCAGAGCTCGAGAACCAGTTCGGTGGTGCGCTCCAGGCCCGGAACCATATATTCCGGATCGACGCCCCGCTCGAAACGATAACGCGCATCGGTGATGATGCCGAGGGAGCGTCCGGTCTTGGCGATATTGATGGGATCCCAGAGTGCGGATTCAATCAGCACGTCGACGGTGTTTTCATCGCAGCCGGAATGTTCGCCACCCATAACGCCGCCGATGGATTCGAGGCCGTTTTCGTCGGCGATGACGACATTGTTCGGGCCGAGCTTATATTCACGCTGGTCGAGCGCGAGTATGGTCTCGCCCTCTACCGCACGGCGCACGGTGAGATCGCCTTTGACCTTCGCGGCGTCGAAGACGTGCATCGGCCGGCCCTGATCGAAGGTCATGTAGTTGGTGATATCAACAAGCGCATTGATTGGGCGCAGGCCGATCGCCAGAAGCCGCTGCTGCATCCACTTGGGGCTGGGGCCATTCTTCACGCCGCGCACGATGCGGAGTGAGAAGCCGGGGCAGAGCGCGGGATCGTCCAGATCCAGCTTCACGTCGACGGGCGTTGCGCCTTCCACCTTGAAGGAGGGTGCAGGCTTCGTCTTCAGCTTGCCGAGACCGGATGCCGCGAGATCGCGCGCAATGCCGTAGATGGAGGTGCAGTCCGGACGGTTCGGCGTCAGGTTGATCTCGATGACCGGATCGTCCAAGCCGGCATAGCTGGCAAAGGACGTACCGACAGGTGCATCGTCAGGCAGATCGATGATGCCGTCGTGATCATCGGATATGTTCAGCTCCTTTTCGGAGCACATCATGCCATGGCTTTCGACGCCGCGAATCTTCCCGACAGCGAGCGTCACATCGATGCCCGGAACATAGGTGCCGGGACGTGCCAGCGCACCGACGAGGCCCGCGCGCGCATTCGGTGCACCGCAGACGATCTGCACCGGCTTGCCGTCACCGGCATCCACCATCAGCACCTTCAGGCGGTCTGCCTCGGGGTGCTTTTCAGCGGAAACCACCTTGGCAATGACGAAGGGCTTGTAGGCCGCCTTGTCGTCAACGTCTTCGACCTCAAGGCCAATCGCCGTCAACCGCTCGCAAATCTCGTCCAGCGTCGCATCCGTATCGAGATGGTCTTTGAGCCAGGAAAGAGTGAATTTCATGTCTTTGCTCCTTGGCTAACCGGATTAAACGCTCAGACCGCCGAACAGCGTCGGCATGTCGAGCGGCCGGAAGCCGTAATGGGTCATCCAGCGGACATCGGCGTTGAAGAAGTCACGCAGGTCAGGCATGCCGTATTTCAGCATGGCGATGCGGTCGAGGCCCATGCCCCAGGCAAAGCCCTGATACTCGTCCGGGTCCAGCCCGCCGGCGCGCAGGACGTTCGGGTGCACCATGCCGCAGCCGAGGATTTCCATCCAGTCCTTGCCTTCGCCGAACTTGACGATAGGGCCGGAACGATCGCACTGGATGTCCACTTCGAAGCTTGGCTCCGTGAAGGGAAAGAAGGACGGGCGGAAGCGCATGACGACGCTGTCGACCTCGAAGAAGGTCTTGCAGAACTCCTCGAGAATCCAGCGCAGATTGCCCACATGCGCCTTCTTGTCGATGACAAGCCCCTCGACCTGATGGAACATGGGCGAATGGGTGGCGTCGGAATCCTGGCGATAGGTCTTGCCGGGAATGACGATGCGGATCGGCGGCTTCTGGCTCTCCATGGTGCGGACCTGTACCGGCGAGGTGTGCGTGCGCAGCACCTTGCGCTCACCCTTTTCATCCGGTGGCAAGAAGAAGGTGTCGTGCATTTCGCGGGCCGGATGGCCTTCCGGGAAGTTCAGAGCCGTGAAGTTGTAATAATCGGTCTCGATATCGGGGCCTTCCGCAATCGAAAAACCCATATCCGCAAAGATCGCGGTGATTTCATCAACGATCTGGCTGATCGGATGAATGCGGCCGCGCTCCGTCGGTGACTGACGGACCGGCAGGCTGACATCGACGGTTTCCGCCTTCAGGCGCGCAGCGATGGCAGCATCCTTCAGCGCATTCTTGCGCTCGCCGATCAGATCGGTAATCTCGGTCTTCAGTTGATTGATGGCGGCACCACGGGTCTGGCGCTCTTCCGGGCTCATGCTGCCAAGCGTCTTCAGAAGCTCCGAAACCGAGCCCTTCTTGCCGAGCGCGGAAACACGGACGGCCTCGATGGCCGGCTCATCGGCAGCGGCGGCGATTTCCGACACCAGTTGCGATTTCAAGGTATCAAGTTCAGTCATCTTTTCCTGCCTTGCCGGTTTTTCTAACAGCGGCGTCGGTGTTCACAGCATTCATCAGATAGTCGGTCGCCATGATAAAGCGTCGCAGATCACTACCCATCCGCACGCGCCCGATCAACCGGGCAAGCGGTAAAAAACGCCCGAGAATGCGGGTCAGGCGGCTTAATTCGTCGACTGCCCGCGGCGGGGCGTTTTCGAGCCACCGCGAAAAGGCGGCGTTACGGGTTCCGTCGGCTTCACAGGCACGAGTGGCGACCTGCAAAAACAGCAGCCAGATATCGCGGGCCTGCGCTGTCGCGAGCGGCATCACATCCTGGGGGCGCTCCTCGAAATCCATGAAGCCAACCCGGCCATCGGCCAGAAAGAAGTCGCGGACATGCGGGCGGCCGTGGCAGAGGCCTGCAGCATGCAACTCCCCGAGCGCTTCCGCAGATTTGACCAAAAGGGCGTCATGCTCATGGGGATCGGACGCCTTCAGCGCATCCATTCGCTCCATCAGCGTCGGCCCCACGTCGCCCAGCACCACGGCCGTGCGGGATGAGTAGATCAGCGGCGGAACGGGGAAGCCGCATTGTTGGAACTGCTGCAAGGTTTCCAGTTCCCGCTGCATGAGGCCTGCGCCGTCAAGCGGCTCCGACGGGCGAAGAAAAGCATAGGGCAGTAGCTTCGACAGCAGCTTCTGCATCTTCATCCACCAGGTCACCCGCTCCGTGCCCTGCCGTTTTATCCAGACTGTCAGCTGCGAGAGTTCGAGCTTCTGGATGCGGCGGTCACTGTTCAGCAAAACGCGCATCAGCGCCGCGATATCGGCATCGTCAAGGTGAACGTAAAAACCCTCGGCCTTTTCAGCCTCATTTGCAGTAACCAGCATTTCCATCCACCAGACGATTTTCGGGGCAGACGGGCTGGATACTCCATTTTTTCTAATTTCCTAAATTAAAAACTACGGATTGAATGGATAGGGGACCGCGAGAGTTGAAAAACGAAAAACCCGCGCCGGTTTCCCAACGCGGGTTCGAATGACAACAGATTGTCCGCGCCGTAATTACTTAACGGCGGTTTCAAACTCGTTGGTGGTACCAGCATCCTTGAGGTACTCAAGCGCCTTCTTCGCTGCTTCAACGAGCGCGCCGAATGCTGCCGGCTCATGGATGGCCATGTCGGACAGAACCTTGCGGTCGACTTCGATGCCAGCCTTGTTCAGGCCGTCGATGAAGCGGCCGTAGGTCAGGCCGAATTCGCGAACAGCAGCGTTGATACGCTGGATCCACAGAGCGCGGAAGTTGCGCTTGTTGACCTTGCGGTCGCGGTAAGCGTACTGCTTGGAACGATCCACGGCAGCCTTTGCTGCGCGGATGGTGTTCTTGCGGCGGCCGTAGAAGCCCTTGGCTGCCTTGAGTGTCTTGGTGTGCTTGGCGCGGGAAGTTACGCCACGTTTTACGCGTGCCATGTCATGATCTCCTTAAAGTGTCCAAAAGTGCGGAAAAGTCTCAGAGACCGTTCGGCAGGTAGTTCTTGACGACCTTCTTGCCGTCAGCTTCGGCGAGAACCATGGTTCCACGCGCGTCGCGAATGAACTTGTTGGTACGCTTGATCATGCCGTGGCGCTTGCCGGCGGCGGCTGCAACGACCTTGCCGGTCGCGGTGATCTTGAACCGCTTCTTTGCAGCGGACTTCGTCTTCATCTTGGGCATTTTGCTACTCCGTTTTTGTATCGAAAAAGGCAGACGAGGCCTATTTCAAGCTATTCAGGAACGGCCACGGCATGCCCTGCCGGACCGTTCGGACGCGCGCTTATAACCGCAGTCGGCCAAAAGCGCAACGGGGAATGAAAATTTCCCCTCGCGGATCAGATATGCGCCTGTGATCGGGGCACGTCAGACTTATTTCGGGGCAAGAACCATCATCATCTGACGGCCTTCCAGCTTCGGCTCGGCCTCCACCTTGGCAATCGCCTGGGTGTCTTCCTTCACCTGAAGGAGAAGTTTCATGCCGAGTTCCTGGTGGGCCATTTCGCGGCCGCGGAACTTCAGCGTTACCTTCACCTTGTCACCTTCGTCAAAGAAACGGTTCATCGCCTTCATCTTCACGTCATAGTCATGCGTGTCGATGTTGGGGCGCATCTTGATTTCTTTGACTTCGACGATCTTCTGTTTCTTGCGCGCCTCAGCGGCCTTTTTCTGGGTCGAGTATTTAAGCTTGCCGAGATCGAGGATCTTGCATACCGGCGGCTCTGCGTTCGGCGAAATCTCGACGAGATCGAGACCGGCCTCTTCCGCCATTTTCAAAGCCTGATCCGTCGGCATGCTACCGAGGTTCTGGCCCTCTTCATCGATAAGCTGAACTCTGGGAACCCGAATTTCCCGGTTGGAGCGCGGCCCCTCCTTGACGGGGGCATCGGCTTTGAAAGGTCTGCGAATGGTCGTATTCTCCTGATCTGTTTCTGGATCACGTCAGCAAAAAACAGCTTGTTTAGTACAAGCGGCGGAAATGTCGTTATTGCTGTGGCGAAGTCAATAGCATATCTGGCCGAAAAGATCACCTGTTGTCACGGTTTTTGCAAAATACCGCCGTTATGGCACCAAAAATCAGGAGAATTGCATATACATGACCGATCAAGCCGTTGAATTCCTGTCCGTAGGCCCCGACAATGACTGCCGCGACATCGCTTTCCTCCATCGGCAGGCGACGTCAGTCGGGACCGCGCCGACAATAGTCTGGCTGGGTGGCTACCGCTCCGACATGACGGGAACCAAGGCGGTCGAGCTCGATCGCTTCGCGGCTGAGAACGGGCTTGCCTGCCTGCGGCTGGACTATTCCGGTCACGGCGCCTCCGGCGGCGACTTCAGGAAGGGCACGATCTCGCGGTGGCTGGACGAGGCACTTGCTGTCGTTCGGGCGAAGGCCCCGTCCCGTGTCGTGCTCGTCGGCTCATCCATGGGAGGATGGATTGCCTTGCGCATGGTTGAAGAGTTGCGCAAGGCGGGTGGCGCGCCTACCGTGGCGGGTCTTGTCCTGATCGCGCCGGCTCCCGATTTCACACAGGAACTGATCGAGCCCAGCCTTTCGGAGGCCGAGCGGCTTTCTCTCTCGGAAAAGGGGTATTTTGAGGAGCATTCGGAATATAGCCCCGAACCGAACATCTTCACCCGCGCGCTGATGGAGGATGGAAAGCAGAACCGCGTCTTACGGGGGATCATCACCACGGGGTGCCCGGTTCACATTCTGCAGGGCATGCGGGATCCCGATGTGCCGTATCAGCACGCGCTAAAATTGCTGGAACACCTTCCATCCGACGACGTCGTCCTGACGCTCATCCGCGACGGCGACCACCGGCTGTCGCGTCCACAGGATATAGAGCGAATGCTCGCGGCGGTGAAATCCCTTGCAATATAGGCATTTCCGCAACGGTCTTAACCATATTCAGCGAGTCTTGAGCGCGGCCGTTTGCTAATGATTGACTCGCACCCCCGATCCCTCTTAACTTTTCATTAAGAATTTAAGGGACGGGTTTCATGATGAACGCACCGCTGGCGCGTGCGCTGCTGTTTGCAGTTGCCGCCGGGCTAATGACTGCTGCCTCCGCCACCGCGGAAACCAAGGGAAGCCCCTCCATGGTGACGGGCGGGATTACGTCCCAGCCGATCGGCCATTACGAGTTCTGTCAGAAATATGCCGACGAGTGCAATATTCGCAGCAAGGTGACGCCGCCACCGCGCGTCACCGACTATGGCTGGAATGTCATTCGCGAGGTCAATACGACGGTCAATACCACCATCGTGGCGATGACCGACATGGAAATCTACGGCAAGGACGAAGTCTGGGAATATCCGACGACGGCCGGCGACTGCGAAGATTTCGTACTGCTGAAGCGCAAGAAGCTGGTCGAACGCGGCTTTTCCGTCGCCGATCTGCTGATAACGGTGGTGCGCAAGCCTGACGGTGAGGGGCACGCCGTACTGACGCTTCGCACGACGGATGGCGATTACATTCTCGATAATCTTACCAACGACGTGAAGCTCTGGACCGATACCAACTACACTTATCTGAAGCGACAGGCATCCTTCAATACCGGCCGCTGGGTCTCCATCGAAGACGGTCGCGACGTTCTGGTCGGCGCGTTGCGCTGATCACGGAGGAAACCGATCTGACAAAAAAGCCCGCGTTTCCGGCGCGGGCATTTTTGTATTCGAATGGTGTCTTTATGATCAGGCAGCCGGAAGCGCGGCAACCTTTGGCATTTCCGTATCGAGACCAAGCAGGAAGTTGATCTGCGGGCGGGCCTTGACGAGATCGTCGATCGAATATTCCGTCAGAACGTCAAAGAATGCATTCAGCGCCTTGCGCAATGCCGAGTTCAGGCCGCAGCTATCCACGAGCGGACATTCAACGGCACCGTCCTCGAAACACTCGGCCATGGCGAAGCTGTCTTCGGTGACCTTCACGACGTCGAACAGGCTGATCTTCTCGGCCGGTTTGCCAAGGCGGACACCGCCATTGCGGCCACGCACGGTTTCAACCAGGCCAGCCTTGTTCAGCGGCTGCAGGATTTTGAACAGGAACAGCTCCGACACGCCGTAGGCTCTTGCGATCTCTGGAATTCGGCTGAGCTTGCCTTCATTTGCGGCGCAATACATCAACATGCGAACGGCATAGTTGGTCTGTTTGGTCAAACGCATGCTGGTCTCCTAACTCTCAATGTGGAGTTATATAGTCTCTTTTTCAGTTTAGAACAATTCCAGAAACCGAAAAAACTGGCTTCCATTCGAGATTTCTCAAACAGCCTTGTTGACCGCCCGCATGATTCATGAACAAACAAGTCAAGAATCGGAATGTAATGGAGGCATTCACAATGGCAAGCCTGAAATCCTACTTTTCCGCTGCCGTTTTCTCAGGGATGACACTGTTTTCCTGCGCGCCTGCCGCCTGGGCAGAGGGTGAAGTTAACGTCTATTCCTATCGCCAACCTGAATTGATCCAGCCGCTTCTCGATGCCTTTACGACGGAAACGGGGATCGAGACAAACGTCCTGTTTCTCGACAAAGGTCTGGTGGAGCGTATTCAGGCAGAGGGTGTCAACTCTCCCGCGGATGTGCTTCTGACGGTCGATATCGCTCGCCTTGTTGAGGCGAAAGAAGGCAAGGTCACCCAGCCTGTCCTCAATGATCCCGTGATCGAAAAGGACATTCCAGCGAATCTGCGCGACCCCGACGGCGAATGGTTTGGTCTGACGACGCGTGGCCGGGTTGTCTACGCTTCGAGGGAACGGGTGACCCAGAAGGAGATCACCTATGAGGAGCTTGCCGATCCGAAGTGGAAAGGCAAGATCTGCATTCGCGACGGCCAGCATTCCTATAATATTGCTCTGATCGCCTCCATGATCGCCCATCACGGCGTCGATTACACCCGCACATGGCTGACCGGCCTGAAGAACAATCTCGCCCGCAAGCCTGATGGAACCGACCGCAGCCAGGCGAAATCGATCTTTTCCGGCGAATGTGATATTGCGCTCGGCAATACCTATTATGTCGGCCTGATGCTGACCAATGATCGCGAGCCGGAAGAGCAGGAATGGGCTCGCTCCGTGCGCGTGATCTTCCCCAATGCGGGCGATCGCGGAACGCATGTGAATATCTCGGGCATGTCGCTGACGAAATATGCGCCCAATAAGGACAATGCGCTGAAGCTGATGGAATTTCTGGCCTCCAGGCAAGCGCAGGAAATTTACGCCAAGCAGGTCTTCGAATACCCAGTGCTGCCCGGCGCAGAGCCTTCAGACGTGGTGAAAGGCTTCGGCCCAATCAACCCGGACAAGCTGCCGCTGACGGACATAGCCGCCCACCGCAAGGAGGCGTCGGAGCTGGTGGATGAAGTGGGTTTCAACGACGGCCCGACGAACTGACCGCCACGCGTTCTTCTCAATCGCTCATCCGAACGCCAGAAAAAAGCCCCGCTGCAACAACATCGGGGCTTTTATTTTGTCTACCGTCTGGTGGCTTACTTCATCGTCGGCATGACGAATTCCGCACCCGACTTGATGCCGGATGGCCAGCGTGAGGTGATCGTTTTGGTCTTCGTCCAGAATTTGATCGAATCCGTGCCATGCTGGTTGAGATCACCGAAGCTCGAAGCCTTCCAGCCGCCGAAGGAGTGGTAGGCAAGCGGAACCGGGATCGGAACGTTGATGCCGATCATGCCGATATTCACGCGGCTTGCGAAATCGCGGGCCGCATCGCCGTCACGGGTAAAAATGGCGACGCCGTTGCCATATTCATGCTTCATCGGCAGTTCCAGCGCCTCTTCATAGTTTTTGGTGCGAACGACCGACAGAACCGGTCCGAAGATTTCGGTCTTGTAGATGTCCATGTCGGGCGTGACGTGGTCGAACAGGCAGCCACCGACGAAATAGCCGTCTTCATAGCCCTGCAGCTTGAAGTCGCGGCCGTCGACCAGAAGCTTTGCGCCCTGCTCGACACCGCTGTCGATCAGGCCCTTGACGCGGGTCTGCGCTTCCTTGGTGATGAGCGGCCCCATATCGGCCTTGTCGTCGGTATAGGGACCGATCTTCAATGCCTCGATCTGCGGAATGAGTTTTTCAACGAGGCGATTTGCCGTCTCTTCGCCGACCGGAACCGCAACGGAAACAGCCATGCAGCGCTCGCCGGCCGAACCGTAACCGGCGCCCATCAGCGCGTTTACAGCCTGATCGAGATCGGCATCCGGCATGATGATCATGTGGTTCTTCGCGCCGCCGAAGCACTGCGCGCGCTTGCCGTTCATGGCGGCCGTGCCATAGACATAGCGTGCGATCGGCGTCGAACCGACGAAGGAGACCGCGCCGATATCGGGATCGGTTAGGATGGCATCGACAGCGCCCTTGTCGCCGTTGACGACATTGAGGATGCCAGCCGGAAGACCGGCTTCGATCATCAGTTCGGCAAGGCGGATCGGCAGCGACGGATCGCGCTCGGAAGGCTTGAGGATAAAGGCGTTGCCGCAGGCGATCGCCGGCGCAAACATCCACATCGGGATCATGCCGGGGAAGTTGAACGGGGTGATGCCCGCGCCGATGCCGACCGGCTGGCGGATCGAATACATGTCAATCGCAGGGCCGGCGCCTTCGGTGAATTCGCCCTTCTGCAGATGCGGAATGCCGCAGACGAATTCGCAAACTTCGAGGCCACGGACGATGTCGCCCTTGGAATCCTCAACGGTCTTGCCATGTTCGCTGGAAAGCAGAACGGCCAGCTCGTTCATGTCGCGGTTCAGAAGTTCGACAAATTTGAAGAACACGCGCGCACGGCGTTGCGGATTGGTGGCGGCCCATTTGGGCTGTGCCGCCTTTGCGCTTTCAACGGCAGCGCGAAGCTCTGCATCGCTCGCAAGCGCAACGGTCGCCTGCACTTCGCCGGTGGCGGGGTTATAGACATTGGATGTGCGGCCGCTGGTGCCCGCCACATGCTTGCCGTTTATGAAATGACCGATTTCCTTCATGGGTGTTCCTCCAGAACAAGATGGCGCAGCATTACCTTTCGAATTGCACAAATCAATCGCCTCAAATAAGCATCCATTGTGCAAAAATAGGTATAATAGGCTCCTCATGAACTGGGATGATGTGCGTTTGTTTCTAAGCGTGGCGCGGAGCGGCCAATTTCTTTCCGCCGCCAGAAAGCTTGGCATCAATCATGCGACCCTCAGCCGACGTATCTCCGCGCTTGAAGCGGCGATCGGTACGCAGCTGTTTTTGCGAAGCACCAATGGCTGCGAACTGACGGAGGAAGGGCAGCGGCTGCTTGTGGCGGCTGAGCGCATGGAAACCGAAATGCTGGGCGCCCAGGCCAATCTGGGTCGGGTTGATGCTGCCGTGGCCGGAACGGTTCGCATCGGCGCGCCTGACGGTCTCGGCGTATCCTTCCTCGCGCCAAGGCTTGGCAGGCTGACGGCCCGTTATCCCGAGCTCAAAATCCAGCTCGTGCCGGTGCCACGCTCTTTCTCCCTGTCGCAGCGCGAGGCCGATATCGCCATCACCATCGAGCGACCGGAACAGGGCAGGCTGATGTTTTCGAAGCTCACGGATTACTCGCTTGGGCTATATGGTTCGGCGGATTATCTGGCTGAATACGGGACGCCTGATGATGTCGAGGCGCTAAAGCGCCACCGCCGGATCGGTTATGTCGAGGATCTGATCTTCTCGCCGTCACTGAACTTTACCGGCGAGATCATGCGCGACTGGGACGCGGCCTTCGAAATTTCGAGCGCCACCGGCCAGACCGAGGCGGTACGTTCAGGCGCAGGTATCGGCATACTGCACAATTACATTGCTGGCCAGTATCCGGAACTTCGGCGAATCCTGCCTGAGATCAGCATCAACCGATCCTACTGGACGGCCTATCATGAATCGGCCCGACAGCTTGTTCGCGTCCGCACGGTCGTTGATTTTCTTCAGGAACTCGTCGCGGAAGAACGGCGGATTTTCGCTTGAGGCCTATTAGTAATATTATTTGCGCAAAGGGGCGTTTCCGGGCTTGACAACGGGCCGCCCGGTGGACGACCAATGCAGCTATTGGGAGAAATCGGAATCTGACATGTCGACTATGATGAAGAAGCTATCGCCGACTGGCCTCGGCGTGGCCGTAATGCTGCTTGGAATGCTGCTTTTTGCGTTGAATGACGCCATGGGGAAATGGCTCGTGTCGACTTACAGCCAGGGTCAGGTCATCCTGATCAGAAGCGCTGCCGCGCTTGTCATTCTCGTTCCGATCGTCTGGAGGGGCGGCGTTTCCGGACTCGTAAAAATCGAGCGGCCCGGCCTTCAGGCGGCGCGTGTTTTCTTCTCCACCGCCGAGCTTTTCTGTTTCTACTTCGCCGTCGCCGCCTTGCCGCTCGCTG
Source organism: Agrobacterium tumefaciens (assembly GCF_017726655.1). NCBI lineage: Bacteria > Pseudomonadati > Pseudomonadota > Alphaproteobacteria > Hyphomicrobiales > Rhizobiaceae > Agrobacterium > Agrobacterium tumefaciens. Next base: position 1,887,218 of record NZ_CP072308.1, on the reverse strand, counting down.
ACGTCATGACCTACTGGCTAGCCGCGCCGATCTACGTTGCCGCGCTGTCGCCATTTCTGCTTGGCGAAAAGGTTGGCTGGCGTCGCTGGACGGCTATTGCCATCGGTTTCGTCGGTGTCCTCATCGCTCTGAAGCCTAGCTCGGCAAGCCTCACCTCCGCGGCACTCTTTTCCATTCTCGGCAGTGCCGCTTTCGCCTTCATGATGCTGTCCGGCCGGCAATTGCGCAACACACCGGATACGGTACTGGCATTCTGGCAGATCATTGGCGCGGGTCTGGCGGGTATCGTCGCGGTACTGGTAACACCGGCCGGATGGTTGCCGGTACAGTCCGGCTTTGATCTGGCATTTCTTGGCCTGCTGGGCGTTGTGGCCATGGCGGCCCATGTGCTCGTCAACCGGGCGCTCAAACTTGCCGACGCCGCGACGGTCGCGCCGCTGCAATATACGCTGCTGCTTTGGGCTGTCATTTTCGGCTGGCTGTTTTTCGGTGACGTGCCGCAGACGAGCATCGTTATCGGTGCCGGCTTGATTGTTCTTTCCGGCCTTTACATCTTCTTCCGCGAAAACGCCCTCAAACGACGCCGTGATACGGCGGCGGGACTGGCGGCGGAGCAGGTTTGATCCTCGCCGTCAGCCAAGCGCACAATCACGGGACTTGACGACGGCGTGATCTTCAGTGAGTAAGAAGGGGCCCTGCGATGATTTGTCTCGCATGGGCAGAGGAAACAAAGGTGCCGGGCCCCTCTGGCGAGAGTTTTACGGCGCTCTCGTGATGTCGGTACCGCCTGCAAAATTGGCCGGCGGATTAAAAACTATGAAAAACCTGAATGTGCTTCGCGCGCGTGCTTTCTGCGTGCGGCCGGACGCCCTGCGTCGGCCCGCGACCGTCCTCGTCATGAATGGTGACCGGACATGAGCGCCGCCCAGAAAACCACGCTCTCCTACTTCAAGTGGGCTTTTATCGTCACTGTCGTCGGTCTGATCCTCGGCGGCTATCTTGGCTGGGAAATGACCGGCACGGTCGGCGGCACGGCCACGATCTTCTTCATCTGCGTCGTTCTGGCGGTGCTGGAAATTTCTCTTTCCTTCGACAATGCCATCGTCAATGCCAACAAGCTGAAGGACATGACGCCGGTCTGGCAGCATCGCTTCCTGACCTGGGGTATTTTGATTGCCGTTTTTGGCATGCGTATCGTCTTTCCGCTGCTGATCGTTGTCGTCGCCGCGAATGTCGGCCCCTGGACGGCGATCGTCATGGCAGCGACCCAGCCGGAACGTTATGCGGAAATCATGCGTGACGCTCACTTGCCGATCGCGGCATTTGGCGGCACCTTCCTGATGATGGTCGGTCTCAACTTCTTCTTCGACCATGAGAAGGATGTGCATTGGGTGCGCTGGATCGAGGAAAAAGCTGCGACCTATTCTTCCGTCAAGGGCATCGAAATCGCTTTCGTACTTGTCGTGATGCTGATCTTTTCCCGCATCATCGGCGCCAGCGATAATCCTGAACTTGGTCCGGTCGCGGCCAATACCTTCTTCCATTCCGCGATCTGGGGTCTGTTGACCTTCCTTCTGGTGGAAGTGGTCGGCGGCATTCTCGATCGCAGCCAGGAAATGCTGGAAGGGGCGGCAAAGGGCGGCTTCGGTGCGTTTCTTTATCTCGAAGTACTGGATGCCAGCTTCTCCTTCGATGGCGTAATCGGCGCTTTCGCACTGACGCAGAACCTTTTCATCATCGCTATCGGCCTCGGCATCGGCGCCATGTATGTGCGCTCCATGACCATCATGCTGGTGGAGAAGGGGACGCTTGCCGAATACCGCTATCTGGAACACGGCGCCTTCTATGCGATCCTGATCCTGTCCGTCATCATGTACGTGCAGACCATGGTTCATATCCCTGAGGTCATTACCGGCCTTGGCGGCGCGACCCTCATCGGCATCTCGCTGTGGTCGTCCATCCGTTATAACCGGCAACAGAGTGCCGGTGCTGCGGATGCGGCACGCGGCGCGGAAATCTGATCCGCACCATCAATGCCTTCCGCTGTTGCGGCGGAAGGCAGTATTTAAGCATCAAGCTTCTTTTTGCCTGTTTTCACCGCATTTTGAATATTGTGCAAAATTTCGCCGCGCAGCGATAATGCGGCTAACAGACTGTTTTTACAAGCTGTTCCTACCTAAAATAAAACTGGCACGCTTCCTGCTTCTTGCTTGTTAAGTCCAGAGGGGACACATGGCTCAAAAACGGGTCAACAAACCGCCGCGCCGCGCGATCTTCGGGTCTGCGCCGTGCGGCGGTTCTGTTTGTACGGCATGGTTCTTGAGTTTTTCGTTCGGTTGAATGAAAACGGTGGCATAACGACTGGAAGGGGCAAGGCTTGCCTGCACATTTGTCGCCAACCGAGGCCCTTGGGCTCTGGCACCGCGTCTCCACGGCGCAGGTCATTGACGATCAGCCGGATTTGACCTTGCGTCAGACCGCCATCCTGCTGCAAATTTACCTTGTCACGCCGCCACACACCGTCAGAGGGCTTGCCGCGATCTTTGGGGTTACAAAGCCGGTCATCACGCGGGCGCTCGACAGTCTGGGGGCGCTCGGTTTGGTCGATCGGGTTCGCGATGAGCGCGACAGGCGCAACGTCGTGATAAAACGCACCGTTGCCGGTGCGCTTTATCTGGAAAAATTCGGCGATCTGATTATTGATCAGGCACGCAAGATCTAACTTTTGGATGCTATCATGATGCTCGACCGCCGCCTCAACGTCTTCCGCCCCGACCTCGCTGATGAAAAATTGCAGGGTGTCGTCAAGGCCGACCGTTTCGTCAGCGGTTCGCCCGCGCAGATCACCGCACCGGTCATCGGCCTGCGGCCCAATCCCGATCTCGCGACCGGCATCGACACGGAGCTTCTCTGCGGCGAGACGGTGCGCGTTTTCGACAGGGCTGATGGCTGGGCCTGGGTGCAGGCGGATGTCGATGGCTACGCAGGTTATGTGCCGGAAGCGTCTATCGGCGACGTTACTGTAGCCACGCATCAGATCGTCGCGCCGCGCACCTTCCTTTATCCCTCCGCCGAGTTGCGCAAGCCGCCCGTCGCTGCACTCTCCATGGGTAGCCTCGTTCGCATCGTCGGTGAGGCGGAGACGCGGGGCACCCGTTACTTCATGACCGAAAAGGGCGAAGGTATCATCGCCGCCCATTGCCGGGCGGTGGATGCAGCGCTTGACGACGACTATGTGGCGGTGGCGTTGCGCTTTATCGAAACACCTTATCTCTGGGGCGGTCGCTCCGGCTTCGGGATCGATTGTTCCGGCCTCGTGCAGTTGTCCATGGCGATGACGGGCCGTCGCGTTTTGCGCGACACCGATATGCAGGTGAAGTCTCTGGGCGTTGAAATCGAGCGCGACGAATTGCGGCGCGGCGATCTTGTCTTCTGGAAGGGCCATGTCGGCCTGATGGAAAACGAGGAAACGCTGCTGCACGCCAACGGCCACACGATGAATGTCGCGCGCGAAAACCTCGATGCGGCCATTGAGCGCATCGGTTGGCTTTACGACAGGCCGACGGCTTTCCGCCGCCTGGAAGGCTGAGGGTGGTCCTCACGAAATTGTGGCCGCAACGCCTTTGTGTGGACCTTCCCGACAGCCTACATCAATAGAGTGATGGCACGGGACCGGTATCGATGAAGACAAGAACGGCAATACGATTGGCAGCGATCTTCTCGGTAGCATTCTGGGGCGTATCCGCTGAGGCACAGACCGTGTTTCAGAACGGTTTCGCCCCGGCGCCGGACGCCTATGTCAATCTGCCCGGTGTGAAGGATCCGAAGACGCTGCAGCCGAAAGTACGCTATACGTGCCATAGCGAACTGGGCGTAACGGGATATGCGCGCGGGCCCTATCGCACTGTCTTTGGCAGCCGCGGGCTTCCCGTTCAGGGTTATCGCTGCACCGACGAGAACGGCATTTCCAGCTTCGGCGGCAAAAATCCCGTCTCCAAGGACTGGTATCCAGGCATAAACCCGGTTGATCCAACATTCTGAACCGGTTTCACTCCCAAACCTCCGCACAGAACACCGGTCACCGTCAGGCTGCCATCAATTGCCGTTGCCGGTGCTCTGGACTTGTTGTTGCTTTTTCAGATAAATCTTTGGCATGACAGGTTCGCGCCTGCCGGGTGGGAGTGACATCGGCCAGTTCCGTGCGTGGCCGATATTGGGGAATGCAAGTATGACGAAGACCGATATAGCCACCCGCGTCCACAATCATACCTGGAAACTAGACCCGATCGTCCGCAGCCTGATCGATACGGACTTCTACAAGCTTCTGATGCTGCAGATGATCTGGAAGCTTTATCCGGAGGTCGATGCGACTTTTTCGCTGATCAACCGCACGAAAACCGTGCGACTGGCGGAAGAGATCGACGAGATGGAATTGCGCGAACAGCTCGATCACGCACGCACCCTTCGCCTCTCCAAGAAGGAGAATATCTGGCTCGCGGGTAACACCTTTTACGGCCGCTCGCAGATTTTCGAGCCTGAATTCCTCTCCTGGCTGTCCAGCTACCAATTGCCGGAATACGAGCTTTTCAAGCGTGATGGGCAATATGAGCTGAATTTCCACGGCCGCTGGATGGATACGACGCTGTGGGAAATCCCGGCGCTCGCCATCATCAACGAGCTGCGTTCGCGCAGCGCCATGCGTTCGCTCGGATATTTCACGCTCGATGTCCTCTATGCCCGCGCAAAGGCCAAGATGTGGGAGAAGGTGGAACGGCTGCGGGAACTTCCCGGGCTGCGCATCTCCGATTTCGGGACCCGTCGCCGCCACAGCTTTCTTTGGCAGCGCTGGTGCGTCGAGGCGTTGAAAGAAGGCATCGGTCCAGCCTTTACCGGTACGAGCAACGTCCTGCTCGCCATGGATTCCGATCTGGAAGCCGTCGGTACGAACGCCCATGAGCTGCCGATGGTGGTTGCGGCACTCGCCGAGACGGATGAGGAGCTCGCTGCTGCCCCCTATCAGGTTCTGAAGGACTGGAACCGGCTTTATGGCGGCAACTTGTTGATCGTGCTGCCGGATGCGTTTGGCACCGCTGCATTTCTGCGCAATGCCCCGGAATGGGTGGCAGACTGGACCGGTTTCCGTCCTGATAGCGCGCCGCCGATCGAGGGCGGTGAAAAGATCATCGAGTGGTGGCAGAAGATGGGCCGCGACCCGCGCAAGAAAATGCTGATCTTCTCTGACGGTCTGGATGTCGACGCCATCATCGACACCTACAGGCACTTCGAAGGCCGGGTTCGCATGAGCTTTGGCTGGGGCACGAACCTCACCAACGATTTTGCCGGCTGTGCGCCCAAAACCATTGCCAGCCTCAAGCCGATTTCCATCGTCTGTAAGGTCAGCGACGCCAACGGCCGCCCCGCGGTGAAGCTCTCGGACAATCCGCAGAAGGCAACCGGAGACCCGGCCGAGGTGCAGCGCTATCTCAAGTTCTTCGGCCAGGAAGATCACAAGGAACAAAAAGTTCTGGTTTGACGCTTTCGCTGGAGGGCAAACGCAGCGGACAGTCGATGCCTCGCGTCGCGATCGGACGCTCCTGATTTGGAAGCGCCCGACGAAGCGTGGATAGGATTACTTCGCGAAGTGTTGCGTGAGGTATCGGAAGAGCGCTCGAATGCCCTGTGCCTCACCGCCGATCGATGAGTGGTGCCGCTCGCTGAGCGACCAGCCGTAAATATCGAAATGGGCCCAGCGCTTTGTATTCGTCACGAAGCGCTTCAGGAACAGGGCGGCGGTGATAGATCCGGCCATGCCGCCGGACGGCGCGTTGGTGATATCGGCCGCCCGAGAGCGAATATCCTTGTCGTAACCCATGTAAAGCGGCATGCGCCAGAGCGGATCATCCGTATAGATGCTGGCTTCCGCGATATCGTGCGCCAGATCCTCGTCATCCGTATAGAAGGGTGGCAAATCGGGCCCCAGCGCCACACGCGCCGCACCTGTCAGCGTCGCCATGTCGATCATCAGATCAGGCGCATCTTCGTCCGCATAGGCCAGAGCATCCGCCAAAACGAGGCGGCCTTCGGCGTCAGTATTGTCGATCTGCACGGTCAGCCCCTTGCGGCTCTTATAGATATCGCCGGGACGAAAAGCATTCGAAGAGATCGAGTTTTCAACCGCGGGTACGAGCACACGCAGATCGACCGGCAGTTTCGCATCCATGATCATCAACGCAAGACCAAGAACATTGGCAGCGCCACCCATATCCTTCTTCATCAGCGCCATGGAAGCGGCAGGCTTGATATCGAGACCGCCCGTATCGAAGCACACGCCCTTGCCTACCAGAGTGAGGCGCGGATTGCCCTTCTTGCCCCAGTTCATTTCCAGAAGCCGCGGCGCGCTTTCGCTGGCACGGCCTACGGCATGGATCAGGGGAAAGTTTTCCTTGAGCAGATCGTCGCCGGTGATGACCTTCACCTTCGCCTTGTAATGGGCGGCAAGCGCGCGGAATGCGATCTCAAGCTCATCCGGCCCCATGTCGTTGGCTGGCACGTTGATGAGGTCGCGCGCCATGAAGACACCGGCTAACACGCGTTTGATCTCACCATCTTCAGCGTCCTGCGGAATGAGGAGCTTTGCCCCGTTCGTCTTGGTGGTCTTGTATTTGTCAAAGCGATAGCTGCCGAGGCCGAAGCCGAGCGCGAGGCGATTGGCCGTCAGCGGTGCGGTTTCGATATGCCACTCCCCCTCAGGCAGGTCGCGCGCGAGCTTGCCGGTAATGAACGGTATCTCGGAAGGATTGCCACCCAACCCGAGAAGCGCGCCGCCGAGCGAGCCGTCGGCGGAGGGAACGAGCAGGATAGCGCCGGCCTCGGCCTTGAAGCCAGCCTTTTTGGCCCAGTCAAGTGCGACGGGGTCGATGGCGCCCTGTTCGATATGGGCCGGCGTCACGGCAAAAACGGGCAACGTGCTGCCGGCCTTCGAGCTGAAAGGGGTAGCACGTTCGATGAACTGATAAGGCGCCATGGGATGTTTCCGTAACTCTCGTGAATCGGTGCGATTAACGCTCTGTTAGGGTTAACAGATTATTGCTTAAGCGAAAGTTGCGTCATGTGAGTCTGTCGTGTGTCGGGCGCAAGATCGATCATTCTTGGGCGGGGGCGCTGCCGTGACTGCATTTTCTTTGGTGACCAAAGCTCAAACAGGACTACGTCGGGGAGCATGTCTCGCGGCACTGGCTGTCGCGATTTCAGGATGCGCAAGCACGAACAAGCCGGACCGCATGTCAACCGGCTCCATCCCTGCCGCCACACGCTCCTATGACCGCATGAACATGGATCAGCTTCGCCAGGCCGAAGAAAGCGCTGGTAAAGCCTATGAACGCAATCCTAAAGACAAATCTGTCGGCATGAACTACGCCAGCGTGCTGATGATGACGGGCAAGAATACGCAGGCGCTCGCCGTGATGCAGCAGATCGCGATCGCCAACCCGGCGGACCGCGAGGTTCTTGCCGCCTACGGCAAGGCGCAGGCCGCAGCCGGCCAGCTGGAGCAGGCGCTCTCGACCATCCAGCGGGCGCAGACCCCCGATCGTCCCGACTGGCGGCTCTACTCCGCCGAAGGCGCCGTGCTCGACCAGCTTGGACGCTCGAACGATGCTCGTTCCAGATATCGCCAGGCGCTGGACCTCAAGCCCAACGACCCAAGCGTCCTGTCCAATCTCGGCATGTCCTATGTCCTGTCGAGCGATCCGCGCACGGCCGAAACCTATCTGCAATCGGCCATCGCCCAGCCCGGCGCCGACAGCCGCGTCCGCCAGAACCTCGCGCTCGTCGTCGGTCTGCAGGGCAGGTTTGCGGAAGCGGAACGCATCGCGGTGCAGGAACTCTCCGCGCAGCAGGCCCAAGCCAATCTCAGCTATCTGCGTGCAATGCTCTCACAGCAGAATTCCTGGCAGCAGCTGGCGAAGAAGGACCCCAAGACCGCGGGTTGAAACGTGGGGTTGCTAAAGCAATCAAGGCTACGTTGGGACGTTGCATGCTGCCGTGATCGTCAACGGCATCAATGTCAAAACGTGTCCATAACGCGGATGATCGCCGGGCCAAGAATGACGGCAACCAATACCGGCAGGAAAAATATGATCATGGGTACGGTCAATTTAGGCGGTAGCGCTGCCGCCTTTTTTTCTGCTTCATTCATTCGTTCGTCGCGCCCTTCCTGCGCAAGGACGCGAAGGGCCTGGGCGAGCGGCGTACCGTAGCGCTCGGCCTGAATCAGAGCTTGCACCACGCTTTTCACCCCTTCCAGCTGGGTGCGTTGACCAAAATTCTCAAGAGCGACACGCCGGTCCTGCAAAAAGGAAAGTTCCGCCGTCGTCAGCATCATTTCTTCCGCAAGCTCAGGAGACTGTTCACCCATTTCCTCGGCAACACGTCGCATGGCAGCCTCCATCGAGACGCCGGATTCGATGCAGATGAGCATCAGATCGAGCGCATCGGGCCAGGCCCGCCTTATCGACGCCTGCCGCTTGTTCATGCGGTTCGAGACATAGATGTTGGGGGCGTAAAAGCCGATATATCCGAACAGCAGCACCGCCATCAGCCGAAATACAAACGCTTTGTCGGCGAGGTTCCCGAGAACGAAAACCCAGGTGAATGCCACGGCCAGGAAGATGAACGGCAGGATGAATCGGGCGGCGAGAAAAGTGTTGAAGGCATTCTGCGAGCGCAGGCCGGCCGCGCGCAGTTTGTTCATCGTATTCTGGTCGGCAAGCGCTTCGCGAAGATTGAATTTTTCAACGATGCGCCGGGCGGACTTGTTGTTGTTGCCACGAAGCGATGTCCTGCCGTCACGCGTGGCTGTCGAAAGCCGCTCGCGTTCGCGGCTTCGAATGAACTCCCGTTCCGACGAGACCGCTTTCATACGCTTGGCGAGGTCTTTTCGCTCCAGAAATGGCATGATCAGCGTGTAGAGCGTCGCAAAGACAGCCAGAGTGACGAGAGCAGCGACGATCGTCTGGGGATTGGTGAGGCTAGAAAGAAGATTTCCTGTCATGCCGCGACCTCAAATATCGAAATTGATCATCTGGCGCATGATGAATATCCCGATCAGCATCCAAAGCCCGGACGCGCCCAGAATGATGTGCCCGCGCAAGTCGGTGAAAAGGATCGAGAGATAGTCCGGCGAGGTGAAATGCACGAGCATCATGACGATGAATGGCAGGGCGCCGATGATAACCGCGGACGCTTTCGCTTCCATCGAAAGGGCGTTCACCTTGGCGCGCATTTTTTTGCGGTCACGCAATACCTTTGAGAGATTTGACAGCGCTTCCGAAAGGTTGCCGCCCGCCTGGGCCTGAATATTGATGACGGTGCTGAAGAAGCTGACTTCAAACAACGGCATGGTCAGCATCATGCGCTCTATTCCCTGCGGAATACCGATGCCGACCTGTTGTGCGTCGACGACACGCTGGAATTCGGATTTGACGGGTTCCTGGCCATCTGACGCTATAAGCCGAACCGCGTCGTTTAGCGGCAACCCCGATTTGATCGAGCGGCACATGACATCGAGAGCATTGGGAAATTCCGCGAGGAATTTTTTTTGCCGCCGCTTAAGAATGAATGCGAGTGTCCATCGGGGTAGTCCCAGTGCCGCGACGAGTCCGATGAGTAGAGCGATGAGCGGGGACAGGTCATAAAGCAGAGCGATAAGAACAGAAAAGACAGCTGCGCCGATGGTCAGCATATGGAATTTTCGGGTGGAAATACGCAACCCAGCCTGTACCAGCTTGTCGCGAAGGCTGACATTCTTTGCCTTCTTGGCCTTTTCGTTCTGCTTTTTCTCCATATCGCGCAGGCTGTCCTGCATGGATTTGCGCCGCTTGCTGAGTTCCTGCACACGGTCGCGCGCCGCCTTGATATTGGCGTGATCCGTCTCGGCGGCCTTCACGCGCTTGAAGCGGCTGCTCGTCTTTTTTTCGACCTCGATCTGCTGAAAGAGAAACGCATAAGCAAAGGCCGCCGCCGAGATGGCGACGAGTATTGCCAGTAATACGATCGTCGGGTCCATGGCCGTCGCTTCCCGTTAGGACATCTTTTCCATTTCATCGAGCGCGGCCGCCAACCGTTTTTCTTCACCGTAATAGCGGGCGCGATCCCAGAAATGGGGCTTGCTGATACCGGTCGAGACATGCCTGCCGATCAGCTTGCCGTTGGCGTCTTCGCCCTCGATCTCGTATCGCATCAGGTCCTGGGTGACGATAACATCGCCTTCCATGCCGATCACCTCGGTGATCTGCGTGATCCGACGTGACCCGTCTCGCAGACGCGCCGCCTGAATGACGACATCGATCGATCCCGAAATGATTTCGCGGACGGTCTTTGCCGGCAGCGTAAAACCGCCCATCGCAATCATCGATTCGATGCGGCTGAGGCATTCGCGCGGGGTATTGGCGTGCAGCGTTCCCATCGAGCCGTCATGACCGGTGTTCATGGCCTGCAGCAGGTCAAAAACCTCCGGTCCGCGCACTTCGCCGACGATGATGCGTTCAGGCCGCATACGAAGGCAGTTCTTGACGAGATCGCGCATCGTGATCTCGCCCTCTCCTTCAATGTTGGGCGGCCGTGTCTCGAGCCGCACGACATGCGGCTGTTGCAGTTGCAGTTCGGCGGTGTCTTCGCAAGTGATGACACGTTCGTCCCTGTCGATGAAGCTCGTCAGGCAGTTAAGAAGCGTTGTCTTACCCGAGCCGGTGCCGCCTGAGATGACGACATTGCAGCGGACACGGCCGATGATCTTCAGCAATGTCGCGCCTTCGGGCGTAATCGCTCCGAAGCGCACGAGTTGATCGAGCGTCAGCTTGTCTTTCTTGAATTTTCGGATTGTCAGTGCCGGACCGTCGATGGCAAGGGGCGGAGCAATGACGTTGACGCGCGATCCATCCGGCAGGCGCGCGTCGCAGATCGGGCTCGATTCATCGACACGGCGGCCGACCTGACTGACGATCCGCTGGCAGATGGAAAGCAGCTGCGCATTGTCACGAAAGCGGATATCGGACTCGATGGTCTTTCCACCCACTTCGATAAAGGTCTGGCCGGAACCGTTGACCATGATATCGGCAATGTCGTCGCGTGCGAGAAGCGGCTCCAGCGGACCATAGCCGAGAACGTCGTTGCAGATGTCCTCTAGCAACTCTTCCTGCTCGGCAATCGACATCGCAAAACTTTTGATCGTGATGATGTCGTTGACGATATCGCGAATTTCCTCACGCGCGCTTTCCGCGTCGAGTTTGGCGAGCTGCGAAAGGTCGATGGTATCGATGAGAGCCGAAAACACCTGGCTCTTGGTATTGTAATATTCTTCCGTCCGGGCGCGTTTTCTCTGCGCCGGGGATGCGGTTGCCGGGGCTTGACGCGTCACGGGTTTTTGGCCGGGTTCAAGCGTATCGATTGCCGCGGAACGGGGCTCAGGCGCCATCACCGTCTGCACGGGGACAGGCGCAACAAGATCCGGTTTCGTGCTTCTGACTGGGCCCTCAGGCCCGCGTTTTCCGAACATCGGCGTTTCCGTCTAACAACGCAGGCAAAAGACCTACTTGCGCTTGAGAATATTCTTCAGTTTTTCTAGGCCACCGCGTCTGCTTTTGCGCAGCACCGTGCGGCCAGTGATAGTGTGGGCGATCTGCGAAAACGTCTCTGCCGTCTGGGATTTTTCGTCCAGCTCGCTGATCATACGGCCACTATTGGCAGCGTTCCCGAACAATTGCGCGTCGAAGGGGATGACCGCGATCGGCTCGATCTCCAGGGGCTCGAGGAAGTCCGCGGGTGCGATTTCAGGCCTTTTCGGCATGCCGACCTGATTGAGGATGAGATGCGGTAATTTGTCGTTCGGCCGCAGCTTGATCAGGGCATCGAACAGGTTCTTGGTGTTGCGCAGATTGGCGAGATCCGGAACCGCCGTGATGACGACCTCGTCAGCTTCTGAAAGAACGGCTCTCGTCCAGTCGCACCATTGGTGAGGAAGATCGAGAACCGCGACCGGCGCGCTGCGTTGCAGGACCTCAAGGATCGGCAGGAACGCCTGGCGATCCAGATCGTAGGTCCTGTCGAGAAGCGACGGCGCCGCAAGAAGCGACAGATGATCGGAACATTTCGTCAGTAGGCGATCAAGGAAAACCTCGTCCAGCCGCTCTGGAGAAAAGACCGCTTCAGCCATCCCCTGGGCGGGATCTTGATCGAAATCGATATTGGCGGTGCCGTAGGCCAGATCCATGTCCGCCAGAATGGTTTCTGTCGAAAAAAGGCTCGATATGCCGAAGGCGCAATTATGCGCGATGGTGGATGAACCAACGCCGCCCTTGGCGCCGATGAAGGCGATGTTGCGCCCGAGCGGTTCCGCTTCAGGATCGACAAAAATCGCGGCTATCGACCCAAGCAGGTCAGCCATATTGATCGGCGCAACGAGATATTCCGAAATGCCGTTGCGGATGAGGTCGCGATAAAGTGTGATGTCGTTGTGACGGCCGATGATGATGACGCGCGTGGATGGATCGCAGACCTCAGCCAGTGGGGCAAGGTCATCGAGCAGCGAGGCGGGCGAGCTCGCTGTTTCCAGAACGATGAGATTGGGCGTGGGCGAAGCGGAAAACATGGTCGCCGCCGCGTTGATATCGCCCTTCGTCACCCGCAGGGTAACCTTGCTCATGCGCCGGTCGCTGGACAAGGCATCCATCACGCCCTGCATATTGTTGCTGACGCAGAAAGCGTGAACGGAAATCCGCGGCAAGGGCCGCAGCCGATCCATGTCCGACCCGCGCAAGGGCGGTTCGGCTTCCTGTCCGCCACTTGGATTGATATCGTATTCTACAGCGCTCATTGTCTTTCCTGCCGTGGCGAGTTCTGGAGCCGCATCAATTTGTCGTCGCCGTGTTTTTACCCTGACGGTATGTGTCGATAACGACCGCACGGCGCTCGGCATCGATCGGGCTCATACCGCGCGGGCCAACCAGATCCATCGGGTTCGCAACTTGTGCTGCGAGATTGCTTTGCGAGGCGCAGCCGAAATTGTACCAGTTCTTGTTGGCAAAGGTGTTGTCCGAAAGATCTTCGGGCCATTGGCCGCATTGTCCGGTCATGGCAGTAACGGCGACATAGCTCAGGCGGATCGGCGCTGAATCGCCATTGGGAGACGCGGCGTAGTGCGTTTGCATGATCTTGCCCGGCGCCACGCCCGCACCGGAAAGAGTGGAGCGGATCTGTTTAGCCATTCGCGATGCCGCGGCGGAATTGGCCGAGCCCGATGGTATTTGAATATTGACGACGCCTGTCGACATGGAAGCATAGTTCTGCGCAAAGCCGCGCACATTGTCAGCCATCGCTGTGGTCAAGCGGCTATCACCGCCAGAAACGGGTATATCAAGCGAATGCTCTGCTTCAGAAAGCGTAATGGGGTGGCGGGTGCGATAATCATCGGGAATGGCGTTGGTCGTCATCGGGTCGCGCGCGCAGCCCTGCAGCAGCCCTGCGACAACTGCGACGACAGCCGCAAGACCGATCCGCCGTGCCAGATGGAGGTGAGTGTTTACGTGCATGATGTCACCTGCGCGGGCCAGATTTGCTGCGAAATCGGGTTGGGAATGTGTTGTGCTCGTCTTCATTTGTAGATGAACCCCACGGAGCCTTGGTAGGGCGCTGCCTGAACCTGGTCCTTGCGGCCATAGACCTTGTTGACGCGGTTCATGAAATACATGGCGGCATCGTTTTCTGGATTGAAGTTGTCATCGGGGCGCGCGATCTGGTTGCGGGCAACAGGCCGAACCAGATAGGGCGTTGCGATGATCACGAGCTCCGTTTCGTTGCGTAGGAAGTCCTTGCTGCGGAAAAGCGTCCCGAAAATCGGAATCTTCGACATGCCCGGAAGCCCGGACATTGCTTGACGGATATTGTCCTGAACGAGCCCCGCGATCACGATTGATCCGCCGGAGGGCAATTCTACCGTGGTCGAAGTTTCACGTTTGCGGACAGACATATAAGTCGAGCCTGGTATCGTACGGCCTGCATTTCCGGTCACAACATTACCTTCGTATGTCGGTTCGGAGACATTGGTTTCGATCTTAAGGCTTATGCGTCCTGGTGAGAGAACGACAGGTCGAAAGTTCAGTTCAATACCATAATCTACGGTACTGGTTGTGCGTGTTATCGTGGGTCTTCCAGTGTCCTTATCGATAGAGACTTCTTGTTCGGCAGGTAAACGGAAGTCTCCCCCCACGTAGAACTTTGCTTGTTCACCTGATATCGCGGTCAGGCTTGGTTCTGCGAGGGTGCGAACCACCCCAGCCTGTTCCATTGCGTTCAGATAAGTTGCGAAGCCGAGCGATCCAGAGCCAAGCGCCCCACTGGCAATTCGTGAAGCACCGGAAATTGCGTTTCCAAGATTAGAAGGATTTGCGAACTCGAAACCGTTTCCACTCGTTGAGCTACCGACTGATCCGCTAAAACCGAGCTGCTTCAGAACCTGCCGGCTGACTTCCGCAACAGTAACCTTTAGGGTTACCTGATCCTCCCCTTCGATCGTCAACATGTTGACAATTTGGGATTTCTGCCGGGCTTCGGCGAATATTGCCGCGTCGCCGCCATTATCGCCACCGGTGAGGGAGATATTGCGGGTCGTGGCCTCGCCGCCTTTGAGGAAGGCCTCAGCAAGCTGCACCGCGCGGGCGGAATCCTGCGGCGTCCTGACACTACCGCTCAGCACGATGTTGTCGGAAACGATCTCGACCTTGATGTCAGATTCTGGGATGAAGCGTCTGATATTGGCCTCGAGACCAGAGATGTCTCGTTCAACCTCAAGATCGAGGCTGACGATTTCGCGACCGCCTTCGCCGAAAATAAAAATGTTTGTCTGGCCGACCAGCTTGCCAAACAGATAGATGCGCCTTGATGTACGTGTAACCGCATCCGCGAGTGTCGGATCGGCAACAAGAATGTCGTGCGCGTCATCCGGAAGGTCGATGACCAGTGCTTTGTTGAGCCCGAGCTTCAGGCGTTTACGAATACCGTTGCCACTCTCTGTTATCCGCACGATGCTCGCGCTCTGCGCCTTTGCCTCGGCCAACCGCAGAGCATCGGGCACATGAGGGCCGGGAATGCCCGAAAATGCCACGCAAAAAGCAAGGCCGCCCATAAAAGATGACCGCAGGTGCTCGGTGAGACGCTTAGACATGGTACCCCCGGTCATTGTGATGCTCCTTGACCGCCCTTTATGATCGAGCCAGATTTGATGACCTGAATCTCCGGTCGGCCAGAACCACCGTTAAGAAGATAGCCCGCCGAAAGCGTGTCGTTTTCCTGCGCGTCCGATACGGAGCGCAGAGCAAGGGTCAGACGATCCGCCATCTGTTGCGCCACGGTTATGATCTTTGCCTGTTCAGGGGTCAGCTCCAGCGTCGCTGTGGCCCCCACGACGGCCGATGTTCCGTCCTCGCCTTCCTTAATCTGTTGATCGATCGCGAGGACACGGACGTTGTTCAGGACGTTTTCTGTCAGAAAGGTGTTATTGTCGCCCTTGCGGACCATGATGACATCGACACGATCGTTCGGAAGAACAAAACCGCCTGCTCCGGTTGCAACGGAAATTTCCGTGGCCACCGCGCGTTTGCCAGCCGGCAGGAGCGAAGACATGATGCGCGTGCTGGAATCGACGACTTTTTCCGGTCGGATAGGCTCACCTTCAAACAAAGGCAGCCGCACGACCGCGCCAGCAAGCTCGGTGATGGCGTCGGGCCTCTTCGCGTCCGTGATGAAACTGTCAACGACATTGCCCTTCGGCCATGGTGTCCATCGCACGGAGCTATCGTTAAGCCGGCTACCGACCGGCAGATTGACGGAGGAGACAAGAACGTTGACCGTCGGCTCTTTCTGGATGATCGTTTCCGCTTTTTCGATAACCTGCTGTGTGCCTGTTATCTGCATGGCGACAACACCGGCGAGACCGGCTGCGACCAAGGCAACGGAAAGAATGACAATACGCGACGGCTTCATGCTCGATCCTTGAGAGAATCAGATTTTTCTGCTCTCAGGATGGCGCGTGATTGGTATAATTATGGTTAATATTGTGCTTGGATGTTTGGTTAACGGATCACTAATATGTGGATCGCTGACTATTGATTCAGTTAAGGCTAGCAATCGCCATGTTGACGACGGGAGAGTCGCCGTAGGTTAATAATCCTGCAGCCGCGATACCAATGCCGTAGGGGATTTTTTTGGCTACGGTAAGGGAATCCGGAATCGGAATTCCGATTGATGTGATTTCCTGAGAGTGCGCTCGTAAAACTAGGATAGTAAGCGTCAAAAGCCCCCCGATGAAGGTCGTAGCAAGCAGAAATTCGATCAGTGAAGAATTAAAGCCGTACCAGACAGAAGTCGCTGTCAACAGCTTGACGTCGCCGCCACCCATCAAATTGAAGGCGAAAAAGGCGAAGCAGCACATAAATACCAGTAGACCTGCCAGAATGCACAGGCTTACTGTCCGTAAGTCCATGCCAATGAAAGGTGACAATACCAAAAACGAACTGAGAAGAATAATCGAAATTCTGTTTGGTATCTTCATGCTGATCAGATCGCTCAAGGCAGCGAATGCCAAGGAAAACGGAACCAATATGAAGATTGCCGCGACTATCATGTGCTTGCCCTGCAACGCTTGGACTATAAAGTGATGCCGCTCCGATTGGGCCGGAGCGGCATTACGTTGAACTTCCGATAAGTCGATCAGGTTGGGGCTACCATCTTTTTGGAAAGTCCATCAAAGAGGCCGTTAAGCTTGCTTCCCAGTGCACCTGCACCGGTAATGATGCCAACGGAAATAAGCGCTGCGATCAGGCCGTATTCGATGGCGGTCGCGCCGGATTCGTCTTTGAGAAAACGAGTGAAAATCTTGGTCATGGGGTCTCTCCTAACTCTTGTTTGGTTCAGCACGCCGACAACTGTTTTCCGTTGTTCGGTTGGCCTCAAGCTACAGCGGAGCGATTTCCAAGCGCTTAAAAAAAACACTTAATTCAAAGTAAACACCATGATGAGTTTCACGTGGTAAATAAACACAAAAAGTATTCTGTGCATTTTTATTTTTGCTGATAAATGAATATATTGCAGCGATGCTGAGGGTGTTCCTTGAAGCTCCTCCGCTCTTATGCAACGCTTCAACTGTACAAGTTTGAGGCGTAGCGGGATCAGCGAGGTGTCAATACATGACGCCAACCTCCGACTGCGAGCGGCAAGTACGCTTCATTTAACCCTTAATTCACTAAAAACACGCATTCTTGGAGTAGCAAAGTGGGGCATAAGCAGGGGCCGAAGGCGTGTCATACGGAAAACTGGCGAAAATCGTGGTCGGCGTGTCCGCCTTGCTGTCGGCATCACTGCAGCCTGCCCTTGCTCAGGACGAGATTTTGCGGGTTTCGATGAACCACGCCCGCGTTCTTCGTCTCGATCGGGCCGTCAGCAAGGTCATCGTTGGTAACTCCAAGGTCGCTGATGCCACGGTCGCCGATGCCACCACGATTGTTCTGACGGGCCGCAGTTTCGGCACGACCAATCTTGTGCTTCTGGATGCCGATGGTAATCCGATTGTTGATGAACGCATTCTCGTCTCCATCGACGAGGGCAATACGGTTCGCGTCTTCCGCCAGACGGAGCGCACCGTTCTATCCTGCACGCCAAACTGTGAGCAACACTCTCAAAACAGTGGCGACAAGGAAGCTCAGCCGTAACACGGTCATCCAACTGGAGCACTGACGGCAAACGGCCTTCCGACGACGAAGGAGGCTATCTGCGTAACGATTTTGCGACGAGAGAAAAGCCAAAAAGCAACATGCTTCCCGGCGTATGACGGTCGGCTATATGTTGCTTTTTTTCGGCTAAGTATTTGATCTGGCTAAGATCAAAAAAGGAATGGTGCCCAGAAGAGGACTCGAACCTCCACACCCTTGCGAGTACCAGCACCTGAAGCTGGCGCGTCTACCAATTCCGCCATCTGGGCGACGGAGAGCGATGTACGAGGGCAGCCGCTCGGTGTCAACAGACTTTTTGAACTTTTATGACGATCGTTGATTTTAAAGGGAAAAAACTTGGCGGAGACTGTTGGAACATGTCGCCGGGTCAGGTGTCGAGGCCCTCACGATTCGTTCTGTCGACATGACCGAGATCGCGCTCCGGGTCGATGATGTCACGGATTCTCTGCTTGAGTTCTTTCGCGCCGGGAAAACCGCCATCGCGTTTGCGTTCCCATATGGTCGTCCCATCAGCGGTGATCTCGAACAGGCCGCCGGTCGAGGGTACGAGACTGACTTCGCCGACATCGGAGGCGAAGGTTTGCAAGATTTCCTGCGCCATCCAGCCTGCGCGAAGAAGCCAGTTACACTGTGTGCAGTAACGAATGATTATGCGGGGTTTGGTCTCGGTCATTCCTGGTCTCCTTCAGCACGATAATGCTCACGATAATGTCAACATTTCTACTCATGTTTTTACGGGCATGTGCTTGTTCTTATCAAGTCGCTTTGCGAACAGAGAAGCTGTCGAAGCCTGAACATGGAGATCCTATGGCCCAGTATGAGAATAATCGGCAGCGCCTTTTTGTGCCGGCGGTTGCGCCGCTTTATAATTCGACCCATGACCTGGTTGAGACCATTCTGCGCGTCGCGGCAGGACTTCTGCTCGTCACGCATGGGTTCGGCAAGATCGTCAATCCTTTCGGTGCCGTTGGCATGGTAGAGAGCCTTGGCTTTTACCCTGGTGTCTTCTGGTCGCCATTGCTGGCTGCCACCGAGTTTTTCGGCGGCATCCTGGTTGCGATCGGTCTCTTCACGCGCCCGGCCTCTTTCGCGGCCATGATCGTCCTTTTGGTAACCGTCTATTTCCATGGAATCGTCAAGGCGGAAGGCTTGGGTGGGGCGGAAAAATCGATCCTTTGGGCTGCGATCTTCCTGTTCTTTGCCGTTCGCGGCGGCAACAGGCATTCGGTGGATGCCCGGATGGCGCGGGAATTTTGACGTAGATCGCCATTCCATCGTCCTCCCGCCTCGCGCCTCTTGAAAATCGGCTTTGGCCGTGATGAAGCTGCGCTCGATCCGTTCCTTCACATGGCAAGAGGTTTCATGCGCGTTGCTATCATCGAGAATATGGCGGGCACGCCATGGGGCCAACTGGGCGTCGCCTTGACAGAGGCCGAGGCCACGGTCGATGTCATCAAAGCCTATGCGGGTGAACCTCTCCCGCAGCATGCGGGAGATCATCACGCGCTTGTGGTTCTTGGCGGTGAACAGAATGCGCTTGACGATGCCTTCAGCCCCTATTTCCCGGATTTGACGCGGCTCATGAAATCTTTTGGAGATGCGGGCAAAGCGGTGATGGGCGTCTGCCTCGGTAGCCAGTTGCTGGCGCGTGCCTATGGCGGCGAAAATATTCTGGCAGGCCCACCGGAATTTGGGTGGGAAGAGGTATCCGTCACTGAGGAAGGCGCGTCTGACCCGCTCATGGCCGGACTTGGGGAAAGTTTCCCGATTTTTCAGTGGCACTGCGATACGTTCACGCTTCCTGACGGCGCGACGCGGCTGGCGACCAACGCGGTCACGAAGAACCAGGCCTTTCGCGTCGGGCGCGCCGCCTATGGCACACAATTTCACTTCGAAGCATCCACGTCGGTTGTCGATGCGTGGAGAAAGACCTTTCCCACGTCGATCAAAAAAATGTCGCCGGGCTGGCTGGAGAACTATGACTCGCACCGCAGCAGACGGGCGCATGCGGCAGATGGGGCCGGACTGGAGATAGCCCGTGCCTGGGTTCGGCTGATTTAGTCCCTGCAATTATCCGTTGCGAAGTGAGCGCAAGGCTGCTCAAAATTGCCTCGTTCACCCCTGATTTGCACCGGAGGCGCAAAGACATGTACAAATTCGAAATCTACCAAGACAAGGCCGGGGAATATCGTTTCCGCTTCAAGGCGTCCAACGGCGAAACCATGTTCTCGTCTGAAGGCTACAAGGCCAAGGCATCGGCTGTCCATGCGATCGAATCGATCAAGAAAAACGCGCCCGGCGCCAACACCGTCGACACGACGACAATGACTGCCTGAGCACCAATGCCACCTCAGACCTCGAAGCGGTGCGTCCTTGACAAATGAGGGGCGCATCGGCAGGTGCCAGCGTAAAGATAAGATTCAGTCTTTTTTGATAATCTTCCGTTAGCATTTGTTTTTCGAGGTCTCCGGGCGGCATCTCCATGTCCCCGAATTGTTTTGCGTACGGGTTCTCATGCGTTCATCGGCTGTGCCAGCACTTCTATTCGGTTGTCTTTTGCTCGGCGGCTGCACGTCCAGTTCCGGCCCGGAAAGCCTGATGGCTGGTTTGCCGTCCAAGGAAACCACGAGTTCGGTCAAGCCATCTGCGCCGGTGCCGCAAGCAAGCGTCGGCACGCAGCCGATTACTGCGCAGCCGCGGCAGGAGGTCCTTGCATGGGGTGGCCCGGTGCCGGGCGAACCGAAGGCTTTTTCCGCCGTCACGCCCAGAGCTTCCGTGCCCGGCAACGCGCCTGAGATCCGCTTGCCGGTGCCGTCGCAGAGCGGAATGGCGCGGCCCGTCGAACAGCCAATGGAGCGCCCTGTCCAGCTGGCAATGGCTGCCGCACCGGCTGCAAGTGCTGGCGCGCAGATACGCTCTCGCATCTTCCGCTCAAGCTTCAGCGATGCAAAGCCGATCAACTTCGGCCGTGTCCAGCCACGTCATTTCCAGGTTCACGGCGTGGATGTGTCCCGCTGGCAGGCCAACATCAACTGGCCGCAGCTGCGCACGCGCGGCGCCAACTTTGCCTTTATCAAGGCGACGGATGGCGGCGATCATCTCGATCCCATGTTCCGGACCAACTGGCAACGCTCGAAAGAAGCGGGTATTCGCCGTGGCGCCTACCATTTCTTTTACTGGTGCCGCAATGCAAGCGAACAGGCGGACTGGTTCATTCGCAACGTCCCGCGTGATCCGGACGCGCTGCCGCCGGTTATAGACGTCGAATATAACGGCGAATCCAGCTGCAAGATGCGCCTTTCCCGCGAGCGCGTCCTGGAAAAGATGCGCGTCTTCATGGACAAGCTCGAACGCCATTACGGCCAGCGGCCGATCATCTATACGGCGCCCGACTTCTACAAGGATAACCTTCAGGGCGAGTTCCTGGACTATCCCTTCTGGCTTCGCGCCGTTGCCCAGCATCCTTCGGTGGTCTATCCCGGCCGCAAGTGGCTGTTCTGGCAATATTCCGGCTCCGGCCTGTCGCACGGCGTCGATGGCCGCATCGATCTCAACGTCTTCAACGGCAGCGAGGAGGCTTGGCATCGCTGGGTGGAACGTCGTTCGAGCTGAGGATCAGCGCGCGAATCTCCGCGCGCCTGCCACACACAGAACGACAACCATCGTGACGGCGATCATCACCGGGCTCACATCTTCATGCAGCAGGGACGCGGCAAGCGCGAGGCCGAAAAAAGGCTGGAGCAACTGCAACTGTCCCACAGCGGCGATACCGCCAAGGGCCAGCCCGCGATACCAGAATATGAAGCCGATCAGCATGCTGAACAGCGAGACATAGGCAAGACCACCCCATGCCTGCGGAGCGATGCCGGCAAGCGTATCTGGCCCGCTGACGAAGGCAAGTGGCAACATGACCGGCAGCGAAAGCACCAGCGCCCAGGAAATGACCTGCCAGCCGCCGAGTTTGCGGGAAAGGGCCGCCCCTTCCGCATAACCCAGACCACAGACGATAACCGCACCGAGCATCAAAAGATCGCCGGTCAGCGACGTTTCGATTCCACTGGCGAATGAGTTCGACAGTGAAAATCCAGCGACCAAGGCGCTGCCAAGACAGGAAAACAGCCAGAAAACGGGGCGCGGGCGCTCTCCACCGCGCAAGACGGCAAAGATGGCCGTCGCAAGCGGCAGCAACCCGACGAAAACGATGGAATGCGCGGAGGTGACGTGCCGCAACGCCAGCGCGGTCAAGAGCGGAAAACCAACAACGACTCCGAGCGAGACGATGAACAGCGATGTCAGGTCATCGCGCGCAGGCCGCTTTTGCCGGAAGAGAAACAACAGTGCCAAGGCCAGTAGCCCCGCGATACTCGCGCGGGCGACAGTCAGGAAAACGGGGTCGAAACCCGTTACCGCCAGACGGGTTGCGGGGAGCGAGCCGCTGAATATCACCACGCCTGTCAGGCCGCTTAACCAGCCACTTGTCGCCTTGTCCATCGTCAACTCCTGCGTTTTGCCCTTCTTGATCCCGAACGGCTGGCGTGAACAGCGACAGTCATATACAATTTCAAAAAACTGTTATGGTTATGGGAGCAATACAGTCGGAGACTAAGGTGGATCAGATCGCAGCCGGGACGCGCATTGAAAGAGTGATGGCCAATATCCGCCAGCGCATCGCTGCGCGCAGCCTTGTGCCGGGCGCGCGCCTTCCATCCGTACGGGCATTGGCCAAGACAATGCAGGTCTCGACCTCGACTGTCGTTGAGGCTTACGACCGGCTCGTCGCGGATGGTACGATCAACTCGCGCCCGGGCTCGGGTTTTTTTGTGTCAGGTCCGCTTGCGCCTCTCTCGCTTGCCAACATAGAACCGCAACTTGACAGGGCTGTCGATCCTTTGTGGGTGTCGCGACAGTCGCTGGAGGAAGGGGCTGCGCTCGCCAAGCCCGGTTGTGGCTGGTTGCCTGCCTCGTGGATGCCGCAGCAGGCATTGAAGCGGGCGATGCGGGGTCTTGCCCGCGCGGACGCCGCCTTGCTGACGGATTATGGCACCCCGATGGGCCTGTTGCCGCTGCGCCAGCTTCTGTCGCGCAGGCTGGCCGAACATGGCGTGCAGGCGAATGTAAGCCAGATCGTGCTCACGGAGTCCGGCACCCAGGCAATCGATCTTCTCTGCCGTTTCCTGCTGCAGCCCGGCGATGCGGTGATCGTCGATGATCCCTGTTACTTCAATTTCCATGCTTTGTTGCGGGCACATCGTGTGAAGATCATAGGGGTGCCCTATACGCCGACGGGGCCGGACCTGCCACTTTTCGAGCAGGCGTTGAGAGACCATCAGCCGCGGCTTTATATCACCAATTCCGCCATTCATAACCCGACTGGCGCAAGACTTTCCGCCGTCTCCGCCCATCGCCTGCTGATGCTTGCCGAACAGGCCGGGCTGACCATCGTCGAGGACGATATATTTGCCGATTTTGAAACGCAGCCATCTCCGCGGCTGGCCGCTTTCGATGGGCTGAACCGTGTCGTGCAGATCGGCAGTTTTTCCAAAACGCTATCAGCGTCGGTGCGGTGCGGTTTCATCGCCGCCCCCGCCGCATGGGTGGACGCCCTGACCGATCTCAAGATCGCCACCACCTTCGGTGGAACACATTTTTCTGCGGCGCTCGTCCACACTCTTTTGACCGACGGCAGTTACCGCAAACACGTGGAGGCGCTGCGGCACCGCCTTGCAGACAAGATGGCGGAAATGTCTGCGCGTCTGAGGTCAATCGGGTGCATGCCTTGGATCGAGCCGCAGGCAGGCATGTTCCTATGGTGCCGCCTGCCGGATGGGATCGATGCCGCTGATGTCGCGCGTCGGGCGCTTGCGCGCCGGATTGTGCTGGCCCCGGGCAATGTGTTCAGCTCGTCGCAAAGCGCGTCGGGCTTCATGCGGTTCAACGTATCACAAATGGCAGATTCGCATGTCATGACGGTGCTGGCAGAGGCACTCCTACAGCAGCCTTGATGCCGCGTTTTTGATGCGCTTGTCGAAAATCGGAACAAAATCCCGTGAACGTCGTTTTCTCCGCAGAATGAAGAGGAGGAAACACCATGACATTCGATCCCAACAATCCGCGTCCGGACCGCGATCTTCGTCCGGAACTGAATATCAGCAATGACACGCGTGCCCGTACGTCGTCGTCCTGGGTGCCGTGGCTGGCGATCATCGTCGTCGTCTTGGTCGGCGTTTTCGCCTGGTCGCAGATGAGCGGCCCGACCACCGACCCGGCAACGACGTCCTCGACCACGCCGCCAGCGGCGACTGACCAGGCACCGGCACCGATGGCTCCGACCACGCCGGCAACGCCGCCTGCAAACAACGCAGCACCGGCTAGCCCGGATGCCGGTGGCACGAAGACCCAGCCCTAAAGGGTCGGGCAATCAAAAAAGCCGTCTGCCCCGGGGCAGGCGGCTTTTTTGTGCGGCCATGAGCCCCTTAGAGCTTCTCCATCGCCGAAGGATTGTTTGCGAGCCTCGACCACCGATTGATGGATTCTTGTGCAAGCTGGGAAAGCGGGATGCTTCCGAAACGGGACAATAAGATTGTTTCGGCTTCCCGCATGGCATCGAAAAGGGCTGCATTTACCGCTTGCTCGATGACACAATCGGGATTATCGCCCGCAAGTCCGATCGAAAACAGTTCGGGCGCGCCGAGCGCTTTATAGATGTCGAGAAGCGTTATTTCACTAAGTGGCCGTGCCAACACCCATCCGCCGCCATGGCCCTTCTCCGAAGAGACATACCCATGCTCGCGCAAACCGGCCATGGTTCTGCGCACCACAACGGGATTGGTCTGAAGCATCGCTGCGATGCTCTCCGACGTCGCCGCTCCCTCATGTTTTTCCATGTGGATCAGAATATGCAGCACCCGCGAGAGGCGCGTGTCGTGTCTCATTGGTTGAATCCGTATTTCGTCCAAATTCTATCAGTTTTGCTGTGATGTAACAATATAAGTTGCATGACCCTTGACGTCTAAAATCATGTAACAATATAAGTGTCATGAAATGGCGGCACGTATGTCCGCCTGAACGGAGGGTGTGCCAATGAAATTCGACGTTATCATTATCGGTGGCAGCTATGCCGGCCTCTCCGCGGCCTTGCAGCTTGGTCGCGCCAGAAAGAGCATCCTGATTATTGACGCTGGCGAACGCAGAAATCGTTTCGCCAGCCATTCGCACGGTTTTCTCGGACAGGATGGCAGGGCGCCGGGGGAGATCGTTGCCGAGGCGCGACAACAGCTCGAACGTTACAAAACCATACAATGGGCCGAGGGCAGGGTGACTGACGCCGGTGGGTCATTCGGCGATTTCGTTGTCATGATCGATGGTAACCGACAGGAAAAGGCGGACCGGCTCATCCTCGCCATGGGCGTGACCGATGAGCTTCCCGACATCCCCGGGCTAAAGGAGCGGTGGGGCTCCTCCGTCTTTCATTGCCCCTATTGCCATGGCTATGAACTCGATCGGGGCAAGATCGGCGTCATTGCAGCTTCACCCATGGCTATCCACCACGCGTTGATGCTTCCCGACTGGGGCGAGACGACCTTTTTCACCAACGGGATGTTCGAGCCGGATGCGGACCAGCATGCGCTTCTGGCAGCACGCGGTGTCCACCTGGAGGCGGTTCGGATCAGGGAGATTGCGGGGCATGCGGACGTCGTTCTGACGGATGGGCGCAGCATGGCCCTGGCTGGCCTCTTCACACAGCCGACGTTGCGGATCAGCGCCAACTGGATCGAAAAACTCGGCTGCAAGATCGACGAGGGGCCGATGGGATCGACCATCGTCACCGACCCGATGAAACAGACCACCGTCCGCGGGGTCTTCGCTTGCGGCGATGTGGCAAGAGCGGCCGGCTCGGTTGCGCTTTCCGTCGGTGATGGCGCCATGGCGGGCGCTGCGGCGCACCGGTCCATTCTGTTTCCAGAGATGAGTTAGCGTGAGACAAGGCTTAGCCAGCGGCCGGGCGGCATGCCGAAGGCATTCTTGAAATGCCGGGTGAAATGCGCCTGATCCGCGAACCCGCAGGCAAACGCCGTTTCTGCAAGCCCTGCACCCGTGCGCATCATTCGCTTGCACTTTTCCAGTCGCCGCATGATGAGGTAGCGGTGCGGGCTTGTACCCAACAGACACCGAAAATGCCGGAAGAGCGTGAAGCGGTCTATCCCGCTCACCTGTTCTAGTTCCTGTGACTCAACGGTCTCGGCGCTGTTCTCCAGCAGATAGTCCCGGCACCGCAGAACGGCGGCGCGGTCGATCCGCTTTATGGGCTTTGGGCTTCCGTTCGAATGTTTCCAGAGCAGATCCGAAAGCCGCGACTGCCAGTCAGTGAGAAGCAGGCTGTCAGGTTCGCTGGCGAGATTACCGAGTGCCTCCGTCAGGCATTGGCGAAATTCTTCATCCTCAATGACCGCACGTTTGGCAAACGGCAGCGTATGACACCCCGCCTGCGTCGTTTTCTCGGGCGGAAGGTAAAGCATGCGATAGTGAAGCCCTTCCTCTGTGCCTGCGCCGCCGTCATGGACCTCATCTGGATGCAGCACGATGACATTTCCGGGCATGCTGAAATGCGACGTACCGCGATAGGTAAAGGTCTGGACGCCGGAAAGCGTGACGCCCAATGCATAGGTATCATGCCGATGCGGCGCATAGGCGTTGCCGTGAAAGCGCGCGTCTATACGCTCCATGCCCTCGCTGGAGCGGGCTTGCACGATCCCTTCAAATTTGCACGAACGTTCAAGATCGTTGCTGCTCCGAGGCGCTATCGTTGCTTCTCTTTCGTAACCACAGCCAGATTGAGTTCGCATGTTTGATACCAAGATCGCCATTATTCTTCGCGATGACCTTGCCGTATGGCAGAAATTGAACGTCACCGCATTCCTCATGTCCGGCATCGTCGGCCAGACCCGAGAGATCATCGGGGAAACATACCGCGACGGAGCCGGCAACGTCTACAATCCCCTTTCCATCCAGCCAATCGTCATTATGGCCACGGATCAGGAGGTGCTGCGCAAAATTCACCAGCGATCGCTGGAGCGGGACGTCACGACTTCGCTCTACATCGAGGAGATGTTTTCCACCGGCCACGATGCCGCCAACCGACAAGTCTTTTCGGAGTTTTCTCCCGATAACGCCAAAGTCGTCGGCCTGGCGCTACGCGCGGATAAAAAGATCGTCGACAAGATCACCAAGGGTGCGAAGCTGCACGCCTGATCGCCAGACGCAAAAGGGAGGCCATGAGCCTCCCTCTAATTGCACTTGCGGATGCGTTGCCGCTTATTCGTCGTTCATCTTTAGCGCAGCGATGAAGGCTTCCTGCGGAATTTCCACCTTGCCGAACTGGCGCATGCGCTTTTTGCCTTCCTTCTGCTTGTCCAGGAGTTTGCGCTTGCGCGTCGCGTCGCCGCCGTAGCATTTCGCGGTCACGTCCTTGCGCAGCGCACGCACGGTCTCGCGGGCGATGACCTTGCCGCCGATGGCCGCCTGGATCGGGATCTGGAACATATGCGGCGGAATGAGTTCCTTCAGCTTTTCGCACATGCCGCGCCCGCGCCGGTCGGCCGCAGAGCGGTGCACCAGCATGGAGAGGGCATCAACAGGATCGCCGTTGACGAGGATCGACATCTTGACGAGATCACCAGCGCGATAGTCAATGATATTGTAGTCGAACGACGCATATCCCTTGGAGATCGATTTCAGACGGTCGTAGAAATCGAACACCACTTCGTTGAGCGGTAGCTCATAGGTGATCATGGCGCGGTTGCCGACATAGGTCAGCTCCGTCTGCAGGCCACGCCGGTCCTGACAGAGTTTCAGGATGCCGCCGAGATATTCGTCGGGCGTCATGATCGTCGCCTTGATCCACGGCTCGCGGATTTCCTTGATCTTCACCACGTCGGGCATGTCCGCCGGGTTATGAAGTTCCTTTTCCGTGCCGTCCGTCAGCGTCATTTCGTAGACGACCGACGGTGCTGTGGCGACGAGATCGAGATTGAACTCCCGCTCAAGGCGCTCCTGGATGATTTCGAGATGCAACAGGCCGAGGAAGCCGCAGCGGAAACCGAAGCCAAGGGCGGCAGACGATTCCATTTCGAAGGAGAAGGAAGCGTCGTTGAGGCGGAGTTTACCGACCGCCGCGCGCAAATCTTCGAAGTCGGCGGCATCGACCGGGAAGAGACCGCAGAACACCACCGGCTGCGCAGGCTTGAAGCCGGGCAGCGCCTGCGCCGTCGGGCGCTTGTCGTCTGTGATGGTATCGCCAACGCGTGTATCGGCCACTTCCTTGATCGAAGCGGTAATGAAGCCGATCTCGCCGGGCCCGAGGCTGTCGACCGTGACCATTTTCGGGGTCAGCACGCCGACGCGCTCGATGCCGTATTTCGCGCCCGAGCCCATCATGCGGATCTGCTGGCCCTTGCTCAGCACGCCATCGATGACGCGCACGAGAACCATGACGCCGAGATAGGTGTCGTACCAGCTATCGACCAGCAGCGCCTTCAGCGGGCCGTTTTCGCCGACTTCGCTCTTCGGCGGCGGCAGACGGTTGACGATGGCTTCCAGAACGTCGGGAATACCAAGACCGGTTTTGGCCGAAATCATCACAGCATCGGAAGCATCGATGCCGATGACTTCCTCGATCTGTTCCTTGATGCGGTCAGGTTCGGCCGCGGGCAGGTCGATCTTGTTCAAGACCGTGACCAGCTCGTGATTATTGTCGATCGCCTGATAGACGTTGGCGAGCGTCTGGGCTTCCACACCCTGCGATGCATCGACCACCAGCAGCGAGCCTTCGCAGGCCGAAAGCGAGCGGGACACTTCATAGGCGAAGTCGACGTGGCCGGGAGTGTCGATAAGATTCAGCACATAGGTCTCGCCGTTATTCGCCTTGTAGTGCAGGCGCACGGTCTGGGCCTTGATGGTGATGCCACGCTCGCGCTCGATATCCATAGAATCGAGAACCTGTTCCGACATGTCGCGTTCGGCAAGGCCGCCTGTCGACTGGATCAACCGGTCGGCCAGCGTCGATTTGCCGTGATCGATGTGGGCAACGATCGAGAAGTTGCGGATATGGTCCAGGGGCGTGCGGGTCGAATTTGTGCTCATGTTCCGCGCTATAGCAGGGGCTTGTCATGCCGCAAAGCGGGAATTTGGTTAAAAGCCCTTTAAAATGGGCTTTCAGACCGCAAATTGCTCAGGCCAGTCGCGGCGGGTGGCAACCTGCCCCTCGGTGCGGAGTCTTGCCACGGCGGCAAGATCAATATCGGCAATCAAGAGCGTGCTTTGCGTCACGGCATCGCTTTCGCTTTCCCCGATGATGCCGGATGCGGGCATGCCGTAGTCCGACGGCACATAAAGGGCAGCACGACCACGATTTTCATCGACAGCCGGGGACCATGGCGCTTCGCCGGCCGTGGGGGATGACAGCACCGCATACTGATTTTCCAGTGCCCGCGCCTGCGCGCCGATGCGAACCCGATAGGCCCCGGCGAGCGTATCGGTGCAACTCGGCGCAAGGACCAGATCGACGCCGAGCTCGGCCAGCTTGCGGCCAAGCATCGGAAACTCATTGTCGTAACAGATGAGGATACCCAGCCTCCCAATCGGGGTCTCGAAGGCTTTCAGACCCTCGACGCCACCTGCAATATTCCATTGTTCCCGTTCGAACCGGGTCATGATCTGCTTGTCCTGATAACCGATCAGCCCGTCAGGTCCAAATAGCCACGCCCGGTTGCGGAACTTGCCGTCGGGGTCTTTCACCGGCGCACTGCCCGGCTGGAAAAGGATTTGATGTTGCCGCGCCAGCTCTTCGCAAAGCTCCACCCAAGAGGGGATGAGCGGCTGTATCTCTTCGATGGAACGGTGCAGATCGGAGCGCGCATCGGGTGACAATTGCCCGGTCAGCGTCATCGCCGAATATTCCGGCAAAAGCAGCAACTCAGCGCCTTTTTCCTTCGCCTCGCGAACGATTGCGGAGAGATGCGCGGCATAAGCCTCCCATGTCTCGATCAGCTCGATGGCATATTGACTGGCCGCTAACCGTGTCATTCGTTTCCATCTCCGGCCATGGGTTTCATCCAGAAGGACAGTGTTTTCGGGCTTTCGCTGGTTTCATCCAGGTCCTGCCAGGTGAAGCTGGTGCGCAATTCCGGATGATGGCGATAGCCGCGCTTTTCCCAGAAGGCATTGAGCGGCACGTAATCGCTCGGTCGGCGGCGATGGTCGGCCGGCCGCTCGACCGCACAGAAGGTGCACTGGTCGAAGCCCAGCCCCTTTGCATGTGCCTCCCGCTCCTCGAAGAAGCGCACGCCGACGCCGTGGCCGCGATAACCGGGAAGCAGCACGCTTTCACCGAAATAGAAAATCCGGTCCGGATCGTAACCTGCCTTGACGAAGGGAGCCTTCACCTCATCGGTCTCCGCCGCCATTGGCATGCCGGTGGACATTCCAACCACTCTGCCGTCATCGAGCGCCAGCACGAAGACCGCGCCGTCCGTGTCGGCATAGGTTGAGAGATATTTGCGTTCGTAATCCAGCGAGCCGTCATAGAGGTAAGGAAAAGCGCGAAACACCTCGATGCGCAGGCGCGCGAGGTCATCGAAATAGGATGTGGCGTCAATGCCGGAAAGAGACTTGATTTCGACGGTCATGGGCATTTCACTTTCGGTTGCACTGGTTATACCGTGGTGGAAAAGCCGCGCAAGCACTGAACGGAGACGATAATGACCGCTGCCGAAACCATCCGCGCCTATTACGAAGCCTTCAATCGTCAGGACATGAATGCTTTTCTGGCGCTGCTTCACGATGAGGTGGTGCACGACATCAATCAGGGCGAACGCCAGACCGGCAAGGCCGCCTTCGCTTCCTTCATGGACCATATGAACCGCTGCTACCGCGAAAACCTCACCGAGATGGTGATCATGGCGAGCGAAGACGGCGCGCGGGCATCTGCGGAGTTCGTCGTTAACGGGGAATATCTGGCCACCGACGAAGGCCTGCCGGAGGCGAACGGTCAGACCTATGTGTTGCCGGCCGGCGCATTCTTCGAGTTGAAGGACGGCAAAGTCAGCCGCGTCACGAATTATTATAACCTGAACGATTGGATCGCCCAGGTTGGCGCCTGAGACGTTCTTTTGCCGCAAAGCCACCAGCGGCAAAGAAGATGATAGTTTCCATTATCGTGGATATTGACTCCATCATATGAGAGTGCAATTCTCATATGATGGAAAACGAAGATCATATTCTTGAGCGCTCTATCGGCGAGCGGATCAAAACGTTACGGGCTGAAAACGGCCTGACGCTGGACCGTCTCGCGTCCGAATCCGGCGTCAGCCGCGCCATGATCTCCCGCATCGAGCGCGGTGAGGCGAGCCCTACGGCCTCGCTGCTGGCCCGCATCTGCGCAGCCCTTGGCCTGTCGCTTTCCGGTTTCTTCGCTGAAAATGAAGAGGCTGTTTCCCCGCTCATGAAAAAGCGTGATCAGCAGCTCTGGAAAGATCCGGAGACCGGTTATGTGCGCCGCGCCATTTCCCCGCCGCGTGTGGGATCCGATGTCGATATCGTCGAAGTCGAATTTCCGGCCGGCGCGCGCGTCGGCTTCCCTCCGCATGCGGCGAGCCGGGGGATGACGCAATATGTCTGGCTTTTCGAAGGTGTGCTGGAAATGACGAGCGGCGGAGACGTTCACCGGCTGGAACCCGGCGATTGCCTTTTCATGCCTGTTGGAGAGGGGCATGTTTTCCACAATCCATCTGAAAAACCCGCCCGTTACGCCGTCGTGCTCGATCAAAGACAGCGCTGATTTACCGAAGGAGTATTCATGGCAACCATCCGCGTGTTGAACGGGCAACAGACGATCGATGCCCTGCCTGAGCTTTGCGACGTCCTCGCCGCCTGCGTGAATGGCGGCGCGTCCGTCGGCTTCATGTTGCCTTTTTCGCCGCAGGATGCGGAGCCTTTCTGGCGATCGGTCGCGGAAAATGTGACGGAAGGCAGCACCATCCATGTGGTCGCTGAAGTGGAGGGCCAGGTGGTGGGCACCGTGCAGGTGGGTTTCGCTTCCAAACCCAATCAACCGCATCGCGGCGATCTCATGAAGCTTCTCGTGCATCCCTCGGCACGTGGTCTCGGCCTCGCACGCAAGCTCATGCAAAGGGTGGAAGAAGAAGCGGCGAAGCGTGGCCGCAGCCTTCTGGTGCTGGATACGGCCACGGGCAGCGATGCCGAGGCGATTTATCCTCGCCTCGGTTGGGAACGGGTGGGCGTTATCCCTGACTACGCCCTGTTTCCCGATGGCCGCTATTGCGGCACGACCCTGTTTTACAAACGGATCGGCTAAGGCCTCTATCGCTCCGGCTTCACCGTCCGGTTGAAGGCGTCAATGATGATCTTCTCGAGTTCTGCGTGGATATCGGCACGGTCTCGCGGCCCGGCCGGTTCGCAGATCGGATCGCGCTCGCCGACGGATTTGAGAAACGCATCCGCATCGGGCTTGCACAGCGGCAGGAAGCTGAAGTGGTTTGCCCCGTCCACTCGATGGTAGATGGCGCCGGGCACATCCTCCGCGAGCTTGTCCGCCAGCACAGCCGCCGGAATTTTTCCCTTGCTGCCAAGATTGATGAAGGTCAGCGGAATGTCGACCTTCCGCAAGCTCTCCTGTTTGAAGGCCAATGCCAGACCGGGATCGACGAGTACGGCGGAGCGGATACGCGTGTCGCGGTTCTGCTGCTCGAAACGGGCTTTGTCCAGAGATCGCAGATCAAGCTTCGGCACGTTGACCGGTTCGTCGTTCTGGTAACCCAGTCCGCCAGCAAACCACTGGCAATCCATCATCGCGGCATTGTCTTCACAATATCGGACATAGGCGCCAAGATCGGCGCGAGCGCCGGCAATCTCCATGGCGGTGCTGCCGCCCAGTGAAAAGCCGAGAACGCCGACCCGGCTGGGGTCTATTACGCTCGACCATCTTCCCCGTGTCGTGAGGGCGGTGAGGATGGTGGAGAGATCGTCGGTTCGCTCCCAGATTTTCGGCGTATCCGCGGGCGTGGAATCGCCGCTGGTCGTACCGGGATGATTAGGCCCGACGACAATGAAACCTTCGCTCGCAAGCTTTGCGGCGATCCAGGCCATGCCTTCCGCGCGCGATCCCGATCCGTGTGAAATCAGCACGACGGGAAACCGCCCCTCCTTTATCGATGCGCCTTTTTGTACGGGAGCGCCTTGGAAGATCCGATTATCACCGGAATGGCCAGCTGTTCCGTCGCCCGCGGCCGGATACCAGATCTGGACATCGAGATCCTTGCCACGAGCGGTCGAGGGAACAGCGATGTCCGCCAGCCCGACATCGTCGGAGGCGAAAGCCGGCGGCAGGAAAGCGAGATTGAGGAGGATGGCGGCAAGCGTCATTTTCGGCGTCATGGAAAGTGTCTCCGGTTTGCAAGTGCCATCAACATCTCTTAGTTTTTGCGCGTAGACGCGTCCTTGATCGTGTTTCAGGTCGTACAGAAACGCGATCTGGTCCATGAAAGGCAGGAGTGCCTTTGCCTTAAGGGATATTGATCCGTGCTGTTCATTCCGCTGCCTTTTGTCGTGGCGCTTCTGCTGATCGTCATGTTCATCGTCTTCCTGCGAAGCGGAGACGATGTGCGGGCCAACCGGGCCTTTCTGGCGCTGATCATGCTTTGTGCCGTCCAGTCCATCCTTGTCGGCCTGCGCTGGGGGTACGGTATCAGCGAAATACGTTATGTTCTGCCGATACTTGCCGCCTGCCTGCCGCCGCTCGTCTACATCGCCTTTCGCGGATTGATTGGGGCGGGGACCGAAAGCCGCAGAACGATGCTCGCCAGTCTGCTCGTGTCGCCATTGTTGATCGTCGTGCTGGAATTTACCCTTCCCGCTGCGATTGACCTCGCCCTGATCGTCCTCTTTGTCGGCCATGCCGTCGCGCTCCTTCTTCTGGGGAGGAAGGGCCCGGATGGGCTTGATGAGGCGCAATTCGCCAACGTTGGCTCGGCGCATCGGGCGCTGATCATCGCCGCTGTTGCCCTTTGCGTTTCCGCTCTTTTCGATCTGCTGGTGTTTTTTGATTTCCAGTGGGCGCGGGGCGAAAATGTCGCAGCCCTCGTCAGCAACGCCAATCTTTTTGGACTGCTGTTGATCGGCCTCATGGCTGCTCTCGCCGGTAAAAGCAAAGCGCCGCAAGCGGCCGCGGAGCCGGTTTCTGATTTGTCGCCGCCGGCAGAACCATCCGAACAGGACAGGGACATCGTCGCAAGGATCGACCGTTTGATGGAGGCGCACGCGCTTTACCGCGACGAGAACCTCAACCTGTCCCGGCTTGCACGGCGCCTTGGCCTGCCAAGCCGGCAGATATCCGGTGCGATCAACCGCTTGCTCGGCATCAATGTCTCGCAATATGTCAACCAGCTGCGCATCCGAGAAGCCTGCCGGCTTCTCGAGGAAACGCAGCAATCGGTGACGGCGGTCATGTTCTCGTCCGGCTTTCAGACGAAGTCGAACTTCAACCGCGAATTTCGCCGCGTGACCGGAATGAGCCCGGTTGACTGGCGTGAGAGGGAGGTGTGGAAGCTGGTCTCGTCAAACAAAACGGCCACCCGGCAGATGCAGGATGACCGTCTAAAGATCGTCAGTAAATGATCGCGGATCAGAGCGTGCCGTTGCGCTGCTGGATCATCATGTAGGTATCATAGGTATATTCGGCGATCTGGGCCCAGAGATAGGCGTCCTTCTTGAAGGCCTGCTGGCTTTCGTAGATCTTTCTGAAGCTCTCGTTCTTGGCTGAAATCTCCGCATAGGTTTCCTGCGCCGCCTTGTGGCAGACATCCAGGATTTCCTGGCTGAAGGGGCGCAGGATGGCGCCCTGTGCCACGAGTTCCTTCAGCGCCTTGGGATTGCGGGCATCGTAGCGCTCCAGCATGCTGGCGCTGCCGGCGGCGCAGGCGTCTTTCAGGATGCGCTTGTAGTTTTCGGGCAGATCGTTGAACTTCTGCAGGTTCACGAAGGCATGCACGGCCGGGCCGCCTTCCCACCACGCCGGATAGTAATAGTACTTCGCGACCTTGTAGAAACCGAGCTTCTGGTCGTCATAGGGACCGACGAATTCGGTGGCGTCGATCGTGCCCTTTTCCAGCGCGGCATAGACATCGCCGCCGGCGATCTGCTGCGGTGTCACGCCAACCTTCTGCATCACCTGTCCGGTCAGGCCGGCGATACGCATCTTCAGACCCTTCAGGTCATCGATCGTGTTGATTTCCTTGCGGAACCAGCCGCCCATCTGGGCACCGGTGTTGCCGAGCAGGATCGAGTAGATATTGTGCTGGGCGAGGAATTCATTGAGCAGCTCGTTGCCGCCGGCCTGGTTGAACCAGGCATTCGTCTGGCGCGCATTCAAGCCAAAGGGAACCGAGGTGCCGAGCGCGAAGGTCGGGTCCTTGCCGACGTAATAATAGGAGCAGGTATGCGCCATTTCGACGGTTCCTGCCGTTACGGCGTCCGCGGCCTGCAGCGCAGGAACGATCTCACCACCGGCAAAGTGCTGAATGACGAAGTTGCCGCCCGAGGCCTCCTTCACATGATCGGCGACAATCTGGCCCGCACCAAAAAGAATGTCGAGTCCCTTGGTGAAGGACGACGTCATGCGCCAGGTGATCTTCGGGTTTTCCTGTGCGATGGCCGGGGCGGCCAGCGCGGTTGCGGTCACACCGGCGCCAACGGCGCCCGCCTTGCGAATAAATGATCTGCGATCCATGTCGATAAGCCCTGCTATGCTGCATACTCAGGCGAACCGCACGGTACGCCTCCCGCCGGCTACTAAACATGTATCACAGTGATCAGCAAGGGGAATGTTTAGGACCTGCATGATCTCTCGCGAGGCTGACAGGTGTTGGTTTGAGCGCGCATTTTTGGTTGGTCGTGCGACGTCGGCTATGGCGTGACCGGCTTCAAGGCAGGGTCGTCAAGCGCAGGATTATAAAACAGTGAAAGCGTCAGGCTTTTCGCGATGCGCTCTGCCGTTTCCATAAACCAGTCATGAGCCTCTTTGCTGGGCGCGATATCATCAAGCGTGGCTGAAAACAGCGCGAGCCACCGCGGAAAAAGCTCAGCGGACATGCCCTTTACGCCCAGATGCGCCTGCACCGGTTTGCCCCCGTAATGACCGTCTTTGAAAGCAACCGCCATCCAAAATTGCTTCATTCTGGCCATGTGTTCCGGCCAGCGTCCGGCAAGCCGCGCATCGAACACGGGGCCTAACGTGGGATGTTCAAGAACACGGCTGTAAAATGTCTCCACGAGCAGGCTAATGAAGGCGGCATCGACGCCGATATCAGCCATCGCCTTTTCGGCCTTCTGCTTGATGTCGGCATGATGGGCGGCACGCCCTGTGATCTGTTGCTGCATCGTTTTTCCTTTCAACCGGATTTATACCCCGACAACGTCGGCTGCAATGCGACCTATCGTCTTTTGGAATAATTCTAAAATGTCTTGATCCTGATGTAAGTCGGATGTATTTAGAATTATTCTAAAGAGGTCCCGCGATGTTCCGTAGTCTTTTCTCTCTTTCCAAACGCCCCTTTTCCTCCCTGAGCGAGCAGGAGATTCTCGCCCTTGCCATCTCCTCGGAAGAGGATGATTCCCGGATCTACCGGTCCTATGCCGATCATCTTCGCGGCCAGTATCCGCAATCGGCCAAAGTCTTCGACGATATGGCAGAGGTCGAGCAGCAGCACCGGAATGTCCTGATCGACATGCATCGCGAGCGTTTTGGCGAGACGATACCGCTGATCCGCCGTGAACATGTGCGCGGTTTTTATGAACGCGCACCGGATTGGCTGGTGAAGAACTTGTCGCTCGACAAGATCAGGGCCCAGGCGGAATTGATGGAAGCGCAGGCCATCCGGTTTTATGACGAAGCGGTCAAGCGTACGACCGACGCCTCGACGCGCAAGCTCCTCGGCGATCTGGCGGAGGCTGAACGGGGCCACGAAGATATCGCCCATATGCTGGAGGAAAAACACCTTGATGAAAACGGGCGGACGGAAGAGGAGGAAACCGCCAAGCGGCAGTTTCTCCTGACGTATATTCAGCCTGGTCTCGCCGGACTGATGGACGGCTCCGTCTCGACGCTGGCGCCGATCTTCGCGGCGGCATTCGCTACGCAGGATACATGGCAGACCTTCCTCATCGGTCTTTCCGCTTCCGTCGGTGCCGGTATCTCCATGGGCTTTACGGAAGCCGCCCACGATGATGGCAAGCTTTCAGGACGTGGATCGCCGCTGAAGCGGGGTCTTGCATCGGGCATTATGACGGCTGTCGGTGGCCTTGGTCATGCATTGCCCTATCTCATTCCCCATTTCTGGACCGCAACAGCCATTGCAGCCATCGTCGTTTTTGTGGAACTCTGGGCCATCGCCTTCATCCAGAACCGTTTCATGGAAACACCCTTCCTGCGCGCGGTGTTTCAGGTCGTCCTCGGTGGCTCACTGGTGCTCGCGGCCGGGATCATCATCGGTAACGGCTAGTGAATTGAGAACGCGACGGCGTTTGATCCCTAACGCCGTTGCCATTTATGGGACACGCGTGAAATCGACTATTTCTCGCCCGGCAGGTTGACGCGGCGATGCGAAGCGTGTGCATCTGGTGTGGAGCTTTTCAAAGCAACCAACCAATGCCGCAATGATCATTAAGCCTGAATTTCACACTTTTGCGCTCACCGCCCTCGTTGGCAGCATCGGCGCCCTGCTTGCCAGCCTTCTCGGTGTTCCTGCCCCGTTTCTGTCGGGGCCGGCGCTTGCGGTGACGCTGACCGGCCTTGCTGGCGTGAAACTTGGAATTCCCGTCGCCATCCGCAACGCCTGTTTTGTCGTCGTCGGCATTTCCATGGGAACGAGCGTCACGCCTTCGGTGCTTGACGCCGCGAAGACATGGCCGCTGAGCTTCGTTGTCGTGCTCGTTGCCGTCGTCATCATGCTTTACGTGGCCTATTGGATATTGCATTACGGTTTCGGCTACGACCGGACGACCGCGATGCTCGGCGCCTCTCCCGGTCATCTCAGCTATATCATCAGCCTTGGCGCAGAAACGAAAAGCGACCTTGCGACCGTCAGCATTGTGCAAAGCGTGCGCGTGTTGGCGCTCACACTTTCGGTGCCGCTGATCGTCGAATATTTCGATCTCGTCAGTACCGAGCCCCTGCTGACGAAGCCGCCAATGGACCTTCTCACTCTCGGCCTCACCATTGTGGCCTCCCTGGTAACCGGCTGGCTTTTCCTGCGCTGGAAGTTCCCGGCGGCGCTGTTGCTGGGCGGCGTTGCGATTTCCATCAGCACGCACATTACCGGCCTCACCGAGGGCGGCGTGCCGACATGGCTCAGCCTGCCGGTCTATGTCCTGATTGGCTGCCTGATCGGCACACGCTTCTCCAATGTTTCGCTGCTGGAGGTGCGGAAAGGCTTCCTTGCGGGTTTCGTGGTTACCATTGCCGTCATGGTGATCGCCGGCAGCATCGCCTGGTTCATCGCATCTGTCACGGGCGTTCCCCTCAACGCCGTCATGATCGCTTATTCCCCCGGCGGCCTCGAAACAATGGCGGCGATGGCCGTCATGATGCATGCAGATACGGCCTATGTCGGCTCTCACCATGTGATCAGACTGTTATTTCTTTCGGTGCTGATGCCTCTTGTCATGGGCAAGGGGGCACGGACGCGAGATGGCAGCTGACCGTCATTTCGTGTTCTGCCGGGATTGCAGTGACAATTTCATCTGAAGGGCGCTGAGGTATGGAGAACCATGTATGAAACGCTTGATGATGTTGACAGCGGCAGGACTTGCGATTGCCTTTTCAGCTACCGTTGCGCAGTGCCAAGTGGTGGTCTCGTCGAAGATTGATGAGGAGAGCGCCGTTCTCGGCAACATCATCCTCGCCGTCCTCAAGCATAACAAGATCGAAACCACATATCGTCTTCGCCTTGGAACCACTCCAGTTCTACGCAAGGCGATGATCGCGGGAGAGATCGACATCTACCCCGAATATACCGGCAACGCCGCGTTCTTTTTTTCCAGGGCGGACGATCCGCTCTGGAAAGGCGCTTCGACTGCGTATGAGGAAGCGAAGAGACTGGATTATGACGCCAACAAGATCGTCTGGCTGACGCCATCCCCTGCGAACAGGGCTTGGGCTATTGCGTTGCGCAAGGATGTTGCCGACAAGAACGAGCTAAAGACTTTGTCCGACTTCGGCAGATTCGTCGCCAAGGGCGGAGCAGTGGTTGTTGCGGCTTCATCGGAGTTCATTCATTCGGCCGCAGGATTACCGGCCTTTCAGACCGCATACGGCTTTACCCTCAAGTCTGATCAGCTGGCCACTGCTTCCGACGGGAATACTGCGTCCACCATTGCCGCGGCAGTAAACCGGACGGACAACGCCAATGCGGCAATGGTTCATGGCACGGATGGCGGCATCTCTCGTTCCGATCTTGTTGTGATGGAGGATGACAAGCACGCGCAATCGGTCTATCAACCCGCGCCGATCATTCGCGAAGACGTTCTAAAAAAACACCCTTACATTGAGCAACTTCTGAAGCCCGTATTCGCTGCGCTTGACCTTAAAGCGTTGCAGGAACTGAACGCGCGCGTTGAGCTTGGCGGCGAATCGCCGAAAGAGGTAGCGATCGACTTCCTGATCAGGAATGGCTTCGTGAAGTGACACTTGCAAGGCGCGCGGGGAGCTTTCGCGATGCTCGGTGCATTGAAGTGATCTGCGACTGCCGCTTATGACCCTCGGCGGGCGTGTGCAATTGCGATCTTTCGGTGGCCTCAATCCCCAGATGTTTCACCTCGCCAAGCAGAACAGAAACGCCGCGAACCAGTCGCGGCGTTGTCTTTAAAGCGAGGTTTGACGCTTCATATTGAGGGACCACATCAACCGTGTCGATGTAGCCCCTATTCCCACTCGATCGTGCCAGGCGGCTTGCTTGTCACGTCGTAAACGACGCGGTTGATGCCGCGCACTTCGTTGATGATGCGGGTTGCCGCACGGCCGAGGAAATTCATGTCGTAGGGATAGAAATCGGCGGTCATGCCGTCTACCGAGGTCACTGCGCGCAGGGCGCAGACGAAGTCATACGTGCGATAGTCACCCATGACGCCTACGGTCTGCACCGGCAGAAGCACGGCAAAGGCCTGCCAAATGGTGTCGTAGAGACCCGCCTTGCGGATTTCATCGAGATAAATCGCATCCGCCTTGCGCAGAATATCGAGCTTCTCGCGCGT
The DNA here is from genome assembly GCF_017726655.1 of Agrobacterium tumefaciens. Lineage (NCBI taxonomy): Bacteria > Pseudomonadati > Pseudomonadota > Alphaproteobacteria > Hyphomicrobiales > Rhizobiaceae > Agrobacterium > Agrobacterium tumefaciens. The sequence goes on along the minus strand of NZ_CP072308.1, from coordinate 1,847,118 downwards.
GATCGCGCCGGGGCAGCGGATTGCAAGACCCGGACCGGGGAAGGGGTGGCGACCGATGAAGCTTTCCGGCAGGCCGAGTTCGCGGCCGAGCGCACGGACTTCGTCCTTGAAGAGCTCGCGCAGCGGTTCCACAAGCTGCATGTTCATGCGCTCGGGAAGGCCGCCGACATTGTGGTGGCTCTTGATGGTGACGGAGGGGCCACCGGAGAAGGAAACACTTTCGATGACGTCGGGGTACAGCGTCCCCTGTGCCAGGAACTTTGGTGCACCCTTGCCATCGGCAGCGATCTTGGCCGCTTCGGCCTCGAACACTTCGATGAACAGGCGGCCGATCGTCTTGCGCTTTACCTCAGGATCGGAAACGCCAGAGAGTTCGCCGAGGAATAGGTCGGACGCATCGACGTGAACGAGCGGAATATTGTAGTGGTCACGGAACATGCCGACGACCTGCTCGCTTTCGCCAAGCCGCATCAGGCCGTGGTCAACGTAAACGCAGGTCAGCTGGTCGCCGATCGCCTCGTGGATGAGGATAGCTGCAACCGAGGAATCGACGCCGCCGGACAATGCACAGAGCACGCGACCAGTGCCGACCTGCTCGCGGATCTTGCGGATCATCTCGGCGCGATAGGCCGCCATCGTCCAGTCGGATTTGAGGCCGACGATCTTATGCACGAAGTTGGAGAGCAGCTTGCCGCCATCGGGCGTGTGCACCACTTCCGGGTGGAACATGGTGGAATAATAGTGCCGGGTCTCATCCGCTGCGATGGCGAAAGGCGCGTTCTCTGACGTCGCGATGACCTCGAAACCATCAGGCAGCTTCGTCACGCGGTCGCCATGGCTCATCCAGACGGGATAGCTCTTGCCCTGTTCCCAGAAGCCGTCGAATAGAGGGCTCGCTTTCTTGATGTCGATATCGGCACGGCCAAATTCCGCCGCATGCCCACCTTCGACCACGCCGCCGAGCTGCGTGCAGAGAGTTTGCTGGCCATAGCAGATGCCAAGGATCGGAACCTTGCTGTCGAACACTGCCTGCGGTGCGCGCGGGCTGCCTTCCGCCGTAACCGATGCCGGGCCGCCCGAGAAGATTACGCCCTTCGGCTGAAGCTTCTCGAAAGCCTCTGCGGCGTTCTGAAACGGATGGATTTCGCAATAGACCCCGGCTTCGCGGATGCGGCGCGCAATCAGCTGCGTCACCTGGCTGCCGAAATCGATGATGAGAATGCTGTCGGGATGGGCTATCTGGGTCATGGCGAGCCTTTAAAGAAAATGACGGCTTTAGGCAACCCGCATGGGAGCGGCAATGGGCGGAAATTTGCGAAAATCGCAAGGTTTAAAGGGCGATCGAGCCGTCCTTGATGGCCCGCGACAGGCGCTCGACAACCTCCGCCAGCTTTTCATCGATGATATCAAGATATTCCGTCCAGTCATCGACATGCTTCACATCCGACTTGCCATCGGAAATGCCACGCAGAGCGACGAGCGGAACGCCGTAGCGCTGGCAGGCGCGCAAAACCGCAAACGTCTCCATGTCCACCATATCGGCGTCGACCAAACCGTAGGCGGCACCGGAAACAACGTTGGCGCCGGTGGAAAGCCTTGCCTCCGCAACATCGGGGATTCGCAGTGGTAATGGCACCTCGACTGGCAGGTCCAGAAACGGCGTACGCCCCTTCTCGAAACCGAAGGCGGACGCATCCATATCGCGGTAGGACACCGACACCGCCTGATAGATGCCCGTTTGCTCCAGCGTTCGCGACCCGGCAGAGCCGAGCGAGACGACAAGATCGGGCAGGTGATCCGCGGCATCGAGGCCGGCAAGAACCGCCGTCACTGAACTTGCCGCTTCGACCGGGCCAACGCCGGTCATCAGTGGGGCAATCCGTGCCTGGAGGTGAGGGCCGTATTCGGCGGAAGCAGCCATGACGAAAAGAACGGATTTATCCGCGACATGCAAAAGCCGGTAGCTCATCCGGTAATGTCCTCACGCCCTTTCACCACCATCATCGTGCCCGTCATCGAGGCGATCAGCTTCGCCGGCCCGTCTGACAGCGCGTAGGCGCGACCATCGGCAACGATCAGATTGTTGCCGGGCTTGATGATCTCACCACGAAACAGAAACCGCTCACCTCGCCCCGGCGACATGAGGTTCACCTTAAATTCGATTGTCAGGAGTGAAGCGTCCGGCTCGATGATCGTGTAGGCGGCATAGGTGCAGGCTGTATCCAGACCGGCAGCAATAACGCCCGCATGCAGGATGCCGTGCTGCTGCGTCAGCTTATCGTGAAAGGGTAGCTCGATTTCCACCAGTCGGTGTTCGATCCGGCTGATCTCGGCATTGATCGCCTGAACGACACCTTGCCGTGCAAAGCTGCTTTCTATCCGCTGACGAAAATCGCCGGGATCCGTGATCTCCATGGCTTACCCTGCCTGCTTCTACCTGATCGCAAACTGACATGGCGCGCCGCGTCAGGCAAGGCAAGGGGAATAGCGGCTTTTTAGTTCAGCATGACGATGCTGGCGTTCAAGACAGTGGCAAAAGCGACCCACAGCGCGTAGGGCGCGAACAGCAGGCTCGACAGCCGGTCGCGGCTAAAAGTCAGAACCATGAAGGCAATGATGCAGATTAGCATGGGGATGATGATGACGAGCGCGCCGACCGGGCTTTGCATGCCGAAAAAGATGGGCGACCACAGGAAATTGAGGACCATCTGTGTGAACCAGAGGCGCATCCGCGTACCCGTGGGCCTTCTGATCCAAGTGCGCGCGCCCGCAATGCCGATCAGCACGTAAAGCGTTGTCCAGACTGGACCAAAAATCCAGTTCGGTGGATTGAAGAAGGGCTTTTGCAGCGACTGGTACCATTCACCAGGCACATTGTTGACGCCGATGAGAGCTCCGATGGCGACAACGGCGACGATAAAAACAATGTAGACGGTGAGGTTTTTCATGACGCTTCCAATGCGCGGCCCATATTTTTGTTCCCAAGCCTTTTCAATATTTTAGCCCGCTATGCGCACGATATGCTGGTCCCACGCGACGTCGCTGCGAATGGATCGGAAAAATCCAGCATAGGAGGAAACCGCAATACCCTTGGCGGCGGGGGCCACGCCTGCCGCTTCGCGCAGGCTCGTCTCGGAAACGACACGACCGGATTTTGCATCGAGCATCACCACGGCGTTGCCATTGGGCGAGGTGAGGCCCACCAGCCCTTCGTGTCTGTTGACGGCGATCGCCCCGACATAATTGGCAAGGCGTATCGTCGTTTCTTCCGGTAGATCAAGGAAGATTACATCCTCTCCTCTGGAGAAGTGGCCGACAAGCGGCGGACGATCGTTGCGCGGCCCCTCGTATTGGCATGCGAACCAGACACGGCCATCGTCACCAAGATCGACATGGCGGGTGGAAAGCTGCCGTAGTTTTTCCGGCATGGCGTGTTTCTGGATCAACCGGCCCGCTGCGGCATCCAGCAGCACGAGGGAAGGCTGCATCGCGTCGATATTGAGTTTCGTGCGGCCGAAATCCGGATGGGTTTCGATGCCACCATTGGCGATCACGATCAGCCGACCATCATCGCTGACCGTCATATCGTGTGTGCCGATGCCGTGCGCGTCATATTCGCCGATGCGGGCAAAGCCGTTGCGTGCGTCATAAAGGCCGATAACACCGCGATTGCCATCGAAATCGTTTTCGCTGGCGTAGAGGATCGAACCATCCGGCGAGAACTGCCCGTGACCGTAGAAGTGGCGGTTCTCCGGCGTATGCATCACGACAGGTTCGCGCCGCCGCGTAGGGTCGAATGCCATGAAAAATGTGCCGGGACGGCGCGAAAAGGCCACAGTCATGCCTGTCGCGTGGCTGGTCGCCATGCCATGGGCCCGAGCGGGAAGGGTGACCCGGTCGATGATCTCGCCCGCTTCGCTCACCGTTGCAATGCCGTAGGAGCCATCGCGGGCGCGGAAGGCGGAGGCAAAGACAGCGTCGGTTCTCTCCAGTGCATGGAGTGACCGTGGAGCAAGAGCAGCGAGAAAGGGAATACCCGCCGCCTTGATGAAGCTGCGCCGGTCTATCAGCAGCGGTCGACGATCCGGTGCCATCGGTTCAATCCCCGTCGGCGAAGGAGAAGCCGGAACTGAGGCCGATTGCCCCGCCATATTGGTCGTTCAGGCGGTAGATTAGATCTTTGCCATTGAGCAGCAGATAATCCACCTTAGCGCGCTGGTCGTCCTGATCCAGTGCCTTCTGCACATCCGTGTCGATGGTTCCGGCGACGCGGACCATCGATTTGGCGATGAAGTCGATGGAGTTGACGATGGAGCGCTGGTCGGGCGGCACGAGTTCGACCATATCCGCCGTGTGCAGCAGCGTCTGAACAGCTTTGATATTGGCGGAGATGCTCTTCCAGGTCAGGCCGGATCGCCAGTAAATGGCGGTTCGGGGAAAGATCGCCTTGTCCGGTCCCTTGTAGAAGGTTTCGATCCGCTGGTCGCGGATTGCCTCTGCGCCGTGCACGAGAATGCCGAGCAACCCGACGAGCGCCTCGCGCTCGTCGCGGAAGACGGGGTTGTCCGGTCCCGGCTGTGTCCAGTTTTTCTGTGCACCATCAGGCGCGTTCCAGCTGTCGGAAAGCTCTGTCGCCACATTGGCGATATTACCGGCGATGGCAGCGCCGAAGCGGCAGCGGAAGTCACCTTTCTTGTCGAGCAATTCTTCCGCACCCGTGCCGTAAAGCACGAATTCCAGCGCGCCAAGCCCCTGTGCCGCGACACTCTTGCCTTTCAGGCCATCGGCGGTGGTAACGCTTTCATCCTTTTCCGAAAGGTAACGCTGCACCTGCTTCAGGCCGAGACCCTTCTTGTCGGGGTAATAAAGCACGCGTTCGAAACGGTTCTTCTCGATGACAGGTCCAACCCGCACGATTTCGATGGTCGACCAGCTTGATACGGTATCGGCAAAAGCCGCCTTGGCCGCTGTTTCCGTCACCGGGGAGGGAGCTTCGCAAAGGGCTTTCATGCTGCCCTCGAGTTTTTCCGCGGCCCCCCTGAAGTGGTCGTAGCCGGGGCGGATAAATCCATTCACGGCCTTTTCCATCACGCTGCGCACCTGCACAGGGTCAAGCGGCGGTGGTGGCAGCAGTTCCACATCCTGCGCCCTCGCCAGGGGCGGAGCGAAAAGCAGAAAAACGGACAGAACACTGGATAATTTTCGCATGGCAAGCTTCATCAAAGGGACTCCAGAAAGGCCAGCAAAGCCTGCCGGTCGGATTTTTGCAAGGCGGCGAAGGCGTCGCGCGCCGTCTGCCCTTCGCCACCGTGCCACAATATCGCTTCCAGCAGGCTGCGCGCCCTGCCATCGTGCAGGTAAAAGCCGTTACCGTTCACGCGCTGCGTCAAGCCGATACCCCAGAGCGGCTGGGTGCGCCAGTGCCGCCCGCTGGCTTCGCCCACCTGCTGACCATCGGCAAGATCCTCTCCCATGTCGTGCAACAGGAAATCCGCATAAGGCCAGATCAACTGAAAGGAATGCATGGGGTCGGTGGCGTCGCGGCGGGTGACGAATTTCGGCGTGTGGCAGGCCGTGCAGCCGGACGTATAGAAAAGTTGCTTTCCGTGGAGGACCACCGGATCATCAACATCTCGGCGGCGAGGGACGGCGAGGTTTTCGGTGTAGAAAGTCACGAGATCGAGTATTGGATCGGGTGCTTCCACAGGCCCAAGCCGGGGTTGCACGCCCGTCGGCATGGCAAGACAGTTCTTCTGTGCAGAAGTGCAATCGCCATAGGCATTCGGCGCATCCGGTGTGGAAATGCCGATATCGTGGGAAAAGGCGCTGGCGCTCTGGTCGCGCACACTGGCATTCTGCGCTTTCCAGCCGAACCGGCCAAGCGTCGTCTCGCCGGTGCGGTGATCCTTCACCCATGCCGGACGCCCGGAAATGCCGTTGCCATCTTTATCGTCAGGGTCGGCATTGGCCAGAATATCGGCCTGCCCAATCGCTTCGATGAGACCAAGCCCGAGCGTGGGCATGGCAATGCGCGCTGACAGCGTCGTGTCAGCGCCGAGGGGGCCATAACTCAAATCTTTAACGACGTATGCAGGCTTGCGCAGCATTATCACTTCACCATCCGAAAGCTTGACCGGCGCTTCAGTGTAGGTGATGACCGGTTTGCCTTCGGCTGGGAGCCCCGGGATAGCCAGAGTCTGCAACTGCCGGCCATAGGTCTCATCGGGAAAATTCAGCACCTCATGGCGCGCAATCGCGGCCCGTTCCTCCTCGTCACGGGCGGGTCGCGCCAGACGCAAAAACAGCGAAACCGGGTCTTCTGCGGCAAGTGGCGGGCGGCCCCTGCCGTCATTCACGTGGCAGGTCTGGCAGGATCGCGCGTTATAGAGAGGGCCGAGCCCATCCGAGGCCTGTGTGGAGGAAGGCGAAGAAACCCAAAGCTTCTGGAACAGCGCGTTGCCAAGCTTGAAATCCTGCTTCCGCTCGAAAGGCATCGTGGCGGACGGATGGGAAAATGCGTTGCCATCGACCTTGCCGGTGCTGGTGGTCGCGCCGCCGGACATGGCCTCGAAGGGCTCCGGCTTCGTGAAATCGGTCGTCGGCGCAGTGACAGCCAGCACGCGGCTTCGGTCGGCCTCCGTCAGGTCGTCACGCAGCGGCGCGGCGAGCGTCACCGATGCCACCAGGCAGGCTGCCCCGGCGACGAAAAACGGCTTGCGGATCGGAGGCAGCGACATTTCCATGACGGTGGGAAAGCACATTTGACAGGCGGGCCGCAATGGACTGCGGCCCGCCCGAATGATTATTTGAAGACGGTGGTCGGATTGTCCAGGCTGTCCGAACCCTCAAGCTGGATCTTGCCAAGATCGAGTGCCGCAATAACGCGTTCGACCGTCTTGGTCTGGTCGATCAGGCCATCGATGGCCGCCTGAACCACGGCGTTTCCTTCCTTGTTGCCTTCGCCGATCATCTGGTCGTAGGCTTCGACCGTCTGGGCACGCTTTTCCATCGCATGCATGGCGTCGAGCGTCTTGTTAAGCTTTGCCAGCATCTCGTCGTTCAGCGCTTTGTCCTTGGCACCGACGAGTTCCGACAGCGACGCACCGGTCATCTTCGTGCCGTCCACGCGGGTATAGTCACCCGTATAGGCCGAAGCGATGCCGATGGCGTCGTTCAGATGCGAATTATAGGTATTGTCGGAGAAGCAATCATGCTCCTCTTCCGGATCGTGCAGCAGCAGGCCAAGCTTCATGCGCTCGCCCGCAAGCTCACCATAGGAGAGTGAACCCATGCCGGTCAAAATGGCGGTGAGGCCCGCTTTCGGATCGGCTTCCACCGTCTTCGTCGCCTCACCCTCCGGCGCCCAGGCATCCACCATTTCCTGAAGATCCTTGATCAGGAGAGTGGAGGCTGATTTCAGGTAATCTGAGCGGCGGTCACAATTACCATTCGTGCAATTCGCCTTGTCGTAATCGGTGTAAGGGCGGTTGCCGGCGCCCGGACCGGTGCCGTTCAGATCCTGACCCCAGAGCAGGAACTCGATGGCATGGTAACCGGTCGTCACATTGGCTTCGACGTCGCCCGCCTCGTGCAGGCTTTCGATCAGCTCCGGGGTGATCTTGGAGGCGTCGACGTCCTCACCGCTGATCTTGATTTTCGGATTGGCAATGATGTTGGCAACGTAGAGCTCGTTCTCATCGCTTTCCGTCCCGTAGGAGCTATCGACATAATCGATCAGACCCTCATCCAGCGGCCAGGCGTTGACCTTGCCTTCCCAGGCATCAACAAGCGGATTGCCGAAACGATAGACTTCCGATTGCTGATAGGGAACGCGCGCCTTGATCCAGGCTTCGCGCGCGGCTTTGAGGGTCTCTTCGCTCGGCGTTGCGATCAGCGCGTCGATAGCCTTGTCGAGCGCCTTCGCGGTAGTCAGCGAATCCTCGTATTTGGCATGGGCCACATCCGCATAATGCTTGATCACGGCTGCGGCGTCGGTCGCTGCCCGTGCAGGCGGCGCGGTGAAGACCGCCGATGCGGCCAGAAGCGCGAAGGACGCGCTGAGAATTGTCTTGCGGATCATGAACCCTCTCCTTCGGCAGACACGACATAACGTCGCGCTGCGGCAGGCGAGTTCTGACCCAATCACAAACTTGTGTCAAACATTCTAGTTTAGAACGCTTTGAAACAACGCCGCGTCGCGCTCCTCAACTAAAATCGCTGCGTGCAAAACCTGTTTTATGCTTCGCGTTTCATCACGCAGAAGAAGAATCCATCCGTATCTGTGGTTGCAGGCGTCAACGTTACTGTCTTGCCATCGGAAGAATGCGGTTTATTCGCTTTGCCGCCGAAAATCGTCTCCCAGCGCTCAATCGCGGACCGAATGGCAAATTCAGGGTTTTCCTCACAGAAGCGGCGCACCTGCTGTTCGTTTTCTTCCGGCAATACCGAACAGGTGACATAAAGCAACTCGCCGCCCGGTCGCACGAAGCTCTTCGCCTGCGAAAGCGCCTCGCCCTGCTGCTGCACACGCTCTTCCAGATTGCGAGCCGTCAGCCGCCATTTCGTATCAGGGCGGCGGCGCCATGTTCCGGTGCCGGTGCAGGGGGCGTCGACCAGGACGCGGTCGAATTTTCCCTCGAACGGGGCAAGGCCGGAGGCGCGGTCATGCACCTGCACATTGCGTGTACCGGCCCGCTTCAGCCGCTCGATGATCGGTGCGAGCCGTTTGCGATCAGCATCGAAGGCGTGAACCTGGCCCTTGTTGTTCATGCTGGCCGCCATGGCCAGCGTCTTGCCGCCGCCGCCGGCGCAGAAGTCCAGGATCTGTTCGCCTTCATGGGCACTGGCAAGATCGGCGACGATCTGCGAACCTTCGTCCTGCACCTCGAACCAGCCCTTCTGGAAGGAAAGTTCGGCTGTCACGTTTGGCAGGCGGGAAGGCCCTGTGCCGGCCGGTATACGAACGCCCTGCCGGGCAATCTGCGTGGCTTCCGCGCCGCTCTCCTCCAGCGCCTTCATCACCTTGTCGCGCGTTGCCTTCAGCGTGTTGGCGCGAAGATCAAGCGTGGGGCGCTCGTTCAGCGCCTGCGCCTCGGTGAGCCAGCGCTCTCCAAATGCCGTCTTAAAGGAAGTTTGCACCCATTCGGGAATATCGCCCTGAATATAGGCCGGCGCCTCGGTGAGCGAACGGGATAAGAACGCCTGCTGCTTTTCCGCATCGGGTGCGGCGGGGGCGAACTTGTCGCCTTCGAATTCCGCCGCGAGCGCCTCGAAGCTTTTGCCCCATTGCCGCAGCAAAACCGCGTAGGCGAGAGAGGAAGCGCTATCATCATCCATCAGCCAGGCGTGCGAGAGCTTCATGCGCAGCGCGTCATAGACGATGTTGCCGATGGCCGCCCTGTCGCCGGAACCGGCGAAACGATGGGCAAGGCCCCAATCCTTCAGAGCATCGGCGACGGGACGTCTGCGTCCCTCAATGTCCGCCAATACTTCGATCGCTCCGGCCAAACGTCCGCCTAAACGCATTGTCTACCTCGTTCTTCTGATAAGCCCGGTTGGTAGACGTGAAAGGCGGCGAGGGCAAGGCTCAATCGGCCTTGACGACCTCATAGCAGACCTTGGCGGTGCCGGAACTGATCATGCCGATGTTCTTGGCGGCAGCCTTGGAAAGATCGAGAACGCGGCCCTTGATGAATGGCCCGCGGTCGTTGATGCGCACCACGACCGCCTTGCCGTTGCGGGCGTTGGTAACCTTGACCTTGGTGCCGAACCGCAGGGAGCGGTGAGCGGCTGTCAGGTTGGCAGCGTTCATACGCTCGCCTGAAGCAGTCTTGGAGGACAACGCATACCACGATGCGCCTCCACAACCATTTGCCGCATTCGCCTGAAGAGGCGCGATGATGGAACAGGCGGCTATAGTTGCAGCGGTGAAAGTTATACGACGGATATTCAACAAACTGTACTTCCCTGAAAATCGGCCCCGCGCCGATTGATTGTGCCCTTGCTAAACGGCCATTTACTGGCCTGAACGCCTTTTGATGCGAGATTGTAGGGCGAGGGAAAAATGGCGAAAAAAAGCTGATCTCAAATCACGAACTGTTACAAAGTGTAACATTCGTGATAACCAGCAGGAAAGACGTCCCGACGACACGCGCCGTAACACTCGCAAAAAATAATGCAGAATCAAGGGTCAAGGGGAATGCTATTACAAGTCACCGCTTCGTGAATCCTCTTCACGAAACGTGAGCGAAATATTTTTCCAATGAGTAGTATTTTAGCGATTCGGCGTAGTTAATTAAGTCTTAATTCGCCTGATTTCAACGAAAACCATCCGCTAAAATGCCATTGGATGGATTTTTCATCGTTTCCGCACCGCGCGTATTCAGCCTCGCCAAAGGCCGCTTTCCCAAAGTTGGCGCAGGGACTGTCGGTATTCCGGATAGGCAAAATCGAAGCCGAGATCCCGCATTTTGGCATTTGAGACACGCTTGTTCTCGCCATAAAAGGAGCGCGCCATCGGCGTTAGATCGGCGGTGTCGAAATCCTGCTCCGCGGGTGGTTCAACGCCCATCACTCCAGCTGCAAAGCTCACCACATCCTGCGGCGGGCATGGCTCGTCGTCGGTAACGTTTAAGATGCCACGTTCATTTAGACGTGCCAAAAAGGCAGCGGCCGCGCCGATATCCTCCACCCTGATGCGGTTGAACACCTGGTCCTTCTTCACCAGCCGCCGCGCTGTCCCCTTCTCGAAGTTGATGAAGGTGTTGCGACCCGGACCGTAAATTCCGGAAAGACGGAGAATGGCAAGCGGCACATCCGCTTTCTCAGCTGCTTCGGTCCACGCAGCTTCCGCCGCCACGCGCTCCACGGACCGTGCGGAAACGGGACGGCAGGTTGTTGTCTCATCAACCCAGGCGCCCTGATGGTCGCCATAAACGCCAACGGTGGAAAGGTAAGCCAGCCATTTCAGATTTGGCAGCAATTTTTTGAGATCGTCGCCGAGACACGCAAGTAAGGGATCGCCTTCCTTGCCGGGCGCGACGGACTGTACGAGATGCGTCACATCGGCCATGGCGGCGACGAGCGCATCATTGAGCTGCGAGCCGTCAAAGATAAACGGGGCCATGCCTGCAGCGGCAAGGCTCGGGAATTTATCGGTGCTCCGCGTGGTGCCCGAGACGGTTGCTGCATCTATTTTCAGCGCGGTTGCGATGGCTTTTCCTGAATATCCCGCGCCGAAAATCATTACATGCATGCTTTACGCCTCTGCCCGTTGCCATTCCATTTCCGCGTCCGGATCAGTCTCCGGCGCGCGACCGGCAGAGTATGTACGGAATTCGTCCCTGTCCATAAGGCGCGATAAAGCCCAGACGGCCATGCCGCGCACGTCCGCGGAAGGATCGTTCTGCGCAAGTGCCTTGCACTGCTCGACAAATTGCCGGTCGGCAGAATTTCCAGCTGCAATCAGTACATTACGGATGAAGCGATTGCGGCCAATTCGCTTGACGGGCGAGCCGCTGAAAAAACTTCGGAAGGCGGCATCGTCGAGGGTCAGCAGGAAGGCGATGGACGGCTCCTTCAGATCCTCGCGCGCCTGCAACTTCATTTCGGAGGCGCTCGCCGCAAACTTGTTCCACGGACAGGCGGCAAGACAGTCGTCGCAGCCATAGATGCGATTGCCGATCATCGGCCGGAATTCGTGCGGGATCGGCCCCTTGTGCTCAATGGTGAGATAGGAGATGCAGCGGCGCGCATCCAGCTGGTAGGGAGCGGGGAAGGCTGCCGTGGGGCAGGCGTCGAGGCAGGCGCGGCAGGAGCCGCAATGATCCTTCTCGGCCTCATCGAGACACAGCTCGGCCGTGGTGAACATGCTGCCCAGAAACAGCCAGGAGCCATGGCTGCGGCTGACGAGATTGGTATGTTTGCCCTGCCAGCCGAGACCGGCCGCGGCGGCAAGCGGCTTTTCCATTACCGGGGCAGTGTCGACGAAGACCTTCACATCCTCACCGGCGCGGGCAGCAAAGCGCGTGGCGATCTCCTTCAGCCGCCCCTTGATGATGTCATGGTAATCGCGGTTGCGGGCATAGACCGAAATGGCTGCCTTGTCCGGTTTCAAAAGCAGGTGGCGCGGGTCTTCCTCCGGGCCGTAATTGAGACCGAACATGACGATGGAGCGCACATCACCCCAGAGCGTTTTGGGTTCCGCCCGACGCGCCTCGGTTTCCTCCATCCACGCCATGGTGCCGTGGTAGCCATTGTCGAGGAACTGCCGCAGCCGCTCCGGTGCAAGCGGAATGCTGTCGGGTACCGTGATGCGACAGAGATCGAAGCCGAGCGAAATCGCCTCCCGACGAACGAAATCCGTCAGTTTGCGCGCGCGTATCCGCTGCTTGTCGTCGGCAACGTCGATCGTCTTACCTCCAGAGACCTATTGTGCGGCATATATAAGCTGAGGCGCAGGCCGCAGCAAATAACTGGGAGGCCAGACCTCAGAAATCCAGATCGGCGTAGTGCGAGGAGGGGGCAAGACGCGGGATGCGTTCGCTGAGAAACGGCCGGAATGACGGGCGGGATTTCACCCGCTGATACCACTCCTTGGCAATAGGCGCTTCAAGCCAGTTGATCTCACCGAGATAATCCAGCACCGACACGGCGGCGGCGGCGGCGAGATCGGCATAGCTCAACCGGTCACCAGCCAACCACGTGCGCGAGCCGGCCAGCCACTCCAGATATTTGATGTGCTGGCGGATGTTGTTGCGAGCCGTGCGCAGCAGCTTGGAATCCGGCGGTCCGCCACCCTGCGCCGCCGTCATCTGCAATTTGTAAACCCGTTCGCGCACCAGCGGCCGCGTCACGTCATTTTCCATCTTTTGCAGAAACCACTCCGTCAGACGGCGGATTTCCGCGCGCTGGAATGGGTCTTCCGCCAGAAGCCGCCGGTCGCGCTTCAAAACCCCATGCGTCTCGTCCAGAAATTCGGCGAGCACATAAGGGCCACTCAACGAGCGCATGTTGTCATCGAGATAGACCGGCAGGGTGCCGGCCGGATTGAGCGCCAGAAACTCCCGCCGCCTTTCCCACGGCTGTTCCTCGACGAGATCGGTCTGGAAGCCGTATTCCGCGAGAATCAGACGAACGAACCGGGACGCGGTCGACATCGGAGAGTGATAGAGAGTTGGCATTGGTACTCAATTTTTACGATTGGTTGGTATGATCGGCATTTGCCGGAAAACTTTTTCAGTTTCGCTTCATCAAGACGCTATAAGAGCTTGGCTAATTTAAAACAAGTTTAACGCAATTGCCTTCCATCGCCACTTTCCCCTGAAAAGAAGGATACCCCATGGGTGACCAGTCGATCATCAGCGCGCTTTTGCTGGGCATTATCGAGGGGTTGACGGAATTCATTCCCGTGTCCTCCACCGCGCATGTGTTACTGGCTGGTCATTTCCTCGGTTTCAAATCGCCCGGAAACACCTTCGCCGTTCTGATCCAGCTTGGCGCGATTCTCGCCATTCTTCTCGTTTATTTTCATAAGCTTGTCTCGATCGCTCTGGCGATGCCGACAAGTGCAAAGGCACGTCGTTTCGTCCTGGCCGTCGCGCTGGCCTTCCTGCCCGCGGCCGCCATCGGTACTCTGGCGCATGACTTCATCAAGACAGTGCTGTTTGAAACGCCGATGCTGATCTGCGTCATGCTCATCGTCGGCGGGGTTATTCTGCTCGCCGTCGATCGCATGCCGCTGAAGCCGAAATATACCGACATCATGGAGTATCCGCCGTCGCTTGCGTTCAAGATCGGCCTTTTTCAGTGCCTTGCGATGATTCCCGGCACCTCGCGCTCGGGTGCCACCATCGTAGGCTCCCTGCTGATGGGCACGGACAAGCGTTCGGCGGCTGAATTCTCTTTTTTCCTGGCGATGCCGACCATGCTCGGCGCGTTTGTGCTGGATCTCTATAAGAACCGCGATGCGCTGAGCTTTGATGACAGCGCCCTGATTGCCGTCGGCTTTATCGCGGCCTTTGTGTCCGGCCTCTTCGTGGTGAGATCACTTCTGGATTTCGTGTCGCGCCGCGGTTTTGCGCCGTTTGCGTGGTGGCGCATCGTCATCGGTGCGCTCGGCCTTGTCGCACTACTCGTTGTTGGCTGACCCGCCGACGACCGCACAATAAAAAAGCGCCCCGGAAAACCGGCGGCGCTTTTTCTTTTAAAGCTGTAAGGCTGATCAGTTCGCGCTGATCGAAGCCGTTGCGCAGGGGTCGACGCCGTAAGCCGGAGCACAGCCGGTCTTGCCCGCCGCAACCGTGCCCGGCGCCATGAAAGAACCCGCCAGAACCACCAAAGCCGCACACGCAAAAAAGAGTGCGATAGATCTGCCCATTTTATGATTGCCTTTCAGACGTTCGTTCGTGCGGATCGCGCCGCCGTGTGTGAATTGAGGGTTCGGGATATATTTGGAATGTGGCGAATATCAATAAAGCAGCTTGCTGAATACCGGGTTAATGCGAAGTCTTTTCCACAGTTGCGCTTGTGCCACGCTTACCTGTTCCAGCACGTCGCCATTAACCAAACCGTCTACTCTGCCGCTTCGTTTTGATTGGTCCTCCCCATCCCATCTTGCGGTGGAAATGCGTTGAAAGCGGTTTGGTTGCGATGTAAGGCACAAAAAAAGCGGGGACGTTGCCCCGCTTTGATGTTGGACGATGTGCGAGCCTCAGGCGGCCTTGCCGGCGTTCGCGAACTGGCCGTGCTGACGGTATTGCACCATGTAGGACGGCAGAACGGACGAGACCCGAACGGGCGTGATGCCAATGCCTTCGAGCGTCAGCCCGTTCTTTTCGGCGTCCGCGGAAACGACATTGTCTATCTTCAGGAGGGTCACCTGATCAGCTGTCAGCGGCGGAGAGATCAGCGGTACCAGCGACGCGACCTTGCCGATCATCGACGCAACGCCGAAAGGCAGATTGACGAAAGGACGTTCGCGATAGGTTGCGGCGAGAACCGCCTCAAGACAGTCGCGGAAGGTCATAACGTCCTGACCGCCGAGTTCGTAAATGGCGCCGGGCTTCAGCTTGCCGTCGACACTGCGGGCAACGGCCTCGGCAACGTCCTCGACGTAGACAGGCTGGAACCTCGTTTTTCCGCCGCCGATCAGCGGCAGGAATGGCAGGCTGCGGGCCATCTTGGCGAATTTATTGAAGAAGTCGTCTTCCGGTCCGAATATGATCGAGGGACGCAGGATAACGGCTGCAGGCAGGACCGAATGGATCGCAGCTTCGGCACGGCCCTTGGTGCGGCCGTAACCGGTTGGCGAATTGGCTTCTGCACCGATGGCGGAGATGTGGGTGAGCGTTGCGCCGGCATCGCGGGCCGCTTCGGCAATCGCTTTCGCGCCGAATTCCTGAACGGCGTCAAACGTATTGCGCCCGCTCTCTGTCAGAATGCCGACGCAGTTGACGACATGATCCGCATCGGCGACGGCGCTGACAATGGAGTCGCGATAACGCAGGTTCGCCTGCGCAAAGGAAATCTGGCCGACATTGCCGAGCGGCTGCAAAAAGCCGGCAAGATCCGGACGGCGCACGGCGACGCGGATGCGATAACCGCGCTTGGCGAGCACTCTGACGACATGCCGCCCGACAAAACCCGAACCGCCAAAAACGGTAACGAGGGGGGGAAGGTTGGCCAAGGTCATGGGAGGCTCCTCAGAAGCTGTCGAAGAAATGTTTTTCAGTCTCTTAGCCCAAAGCTGCGCGCAGGTGAAGGGATGTTATGGCGGTGCAGTGGCGGGTGCGCCAAAATGCGTCGGCTGATCGTCAAATCCCCTCGACGATCATCATTTCTGCATCTGCGACTTCCTGCCGAATTTTGGCGGCCGCCTGGTATTCCGGCGAATTATAGCAGTCGATCGCGTGCTGGACGGATGGGAATTCGATGATGACGTTGCGGGCACGTGCCTTGCCCTCAAGCTCCGTCACTGCGCCGCCACGCGCCAAAAAATTGGCACCGAAACGCTCGAAGGCGGGTTTTGCTGTCGAAACATAGTCTTTGTAGCGTTCGCTGTCGCGCACATCGACGCGGGCGATCCAGTATCCCTTGGCCATGTCATTGCCTCCCATATCTTATTGGTTTGCCGGGTAGCTGGCCCGCAGCATGTCATCGAGAATGGCGCGGGCCGCCGCTTTCGGATCTTCCGCCCTGACGATCGGGCGGGCGACCACCAGATGGCTCGATCCTGCCTTGATCGCGTCGAAGGGCGTCATCACCCGCTTCTGGTCGCCAAGATCGGCACCGGCGGGGCGGATGCCGGGAGTAACGACGGCAAGGTCAGGGCCGAGAATTTCGCGCACGGCCGTCGACTCTTCCGCGGAGCAAACGATACCGCCCATGCCCGCCTCCCGCGCCTGTTCCGCGCGGCGCAGCACGAGCGAACGCGCGTCGGAGGCATAGCCGGCCTCGGCAAGGTCGCTGTCGTCCATCGAGGTGAGTACGGTGACACCCAGCAGGCAGAGGCCGGAACCTTCCGCCGCCTTGACCGCCGCGCGCATGGCTTTGGGATAGGCGTGGAGCGTCAGCATCGACATACCCATGCGGGCAATGTTCTCGACGCCGGAAGCAACCGTGTTGTCGATATCGAGCAGCTTCATGTCGAGAAAGACCTTCTTGCCGCTCTGGACAAGGTCACGCGCGAATTCCAGCCCACCGGCAAACACCAGTTGATAGCCGATCTTGTAGAAAAGGACTTCGTCACCGATTTTCGAAACGATGTCTTCGGCCTGCTGCACAGTCGGAACATCCAGCCCGACGATGAGTTTTTCGCGCGCGGTCATTGTCTTATCCCTGCCATGTTTCCATTGCCGTCCAGTCGCATGTGGGGGAGGCGGCTGCAAGCAAAAATTGGGCGACTGAGAAGCGGAACAGGTTGCCGCCGCCCGGCGGCTGGTCCTCGGCGCGGCTGATGCCGCGGCCTTCGATATGGCATTTCAAAAGTGTACCCACGCCGCCATGGCCGACAAAGGCGATTGGCTGCTGCCCGTCGTGTCGGTCGAGAACGGCCCGGACAGCGCCGACGATCCGCGCCTGCGCGTCGATCGCCCGCTCCCAGCCCTGATAACTCTCCTCAGGATGGGCGAAGGACCAGTCCGCCGCCTTCTCGAATTCCGTCGGCGGCAGGAAGCCGGTGGCGGACCGGTCGTTTTCATGCATCACCTCGATGATCTCTATAGTCGCACCGGAGGTTTCTGCGAGGATACGCGCGGTTTCGATCGCCTTGGTTTCAGCACTGGAAACGATGCGGCGCAGCGATTTCGCCCAAGGCAGACGGCTCGCCTGCCTTGCCCGTTCTGCACCCTTTTCAGAAAGCCCCCATTCAGGAACAGGGACGGCCGCATCGATCTTGACCTGTGGGTGGGTGATGTAGAGCGCGTAGATGGATATCGGTCCTCAAAAGGCTATGGTTAGGGGAAATCGGCGCCCTAACCAATCGTTGCGACCGGAAATGCCGGCCCTGTCCAGTCAACGGGGCCGATCAGGCGCGCGTATAGGTCCACAATTGCGCCGGCGGAATATTGCGCACGATGAAATCGAAATGCCGGATATGGTAGAGATGTGGCTGCGCGACGATCGGGGAAATGGGGCCGTAGGATATCTGTACCACGGGGCGACCATGCGGCACGCGCTTCAGCAATTCATCCAGAAGCTTGATGCGGGCGGCCATCGGAAAATTCAGCATCGGAACCGCCGAGATGACGCTGTCGAACATCTGGTCCTTATGCTCGCCAAGAGTCGCATCGAGATCGAAGGCGTCGCCGTTGACGAAGTTGACGCCGGGATAGCTTCTGAGCAGCTGCTGGTAGAAGTCGGTGGAATATTCGATCGCTGTCAGCTTCTCCGGCTTGATGCCGCGCGCCAGGATGGCCTTGGTGATGACGCCGGTGCCGGGACCGAGTTCCAAAACAGGCAGGCCGGAATGGGGGTTGATGACACTCGCCATTTTTTTCGCCGTGATCGACGATGTCGGGACGATGGCGCCCACTTTTTTCGGCTGGCTCACCATGCCTTTGAAAAAGCGGATTTCTTCCTCGAATTTCTGTTCAAAGCGGCGTTTCAGGTTAAGTGCCATAATTCCCCTCAGATAAATTTAGTCATTGTCAAAAAACTGTTACCGCAATGTTGATCCCATTTGGCGCAAAAACAAGGCGAAATGTCGTAACTGAGAAAATTCGCTTGGAGAACCTTGTCGCGCCCTCTCGAATCAAAAACGCCGATGAACTGGTCACCGGCGCTTCCTTGGAAATATCGAAAAATAGCAGGTGTCAGACGCGCATCGGCATCAGAACATAAAGCGCATCGTCGCCCGCCGTGTCGCGGACGAGCGTCGGCGAACCGGCATCGGCCAGCAGGAAAATCGCGTCGTCACCGGAGAGTTGCGACGTGATGTCGAGGAGATATTTGGCGTTGAAGCCGATTTCCATCGAATCATTGTCGTAACCAACAGCCACTTCTTCAGTAGCGCTTCCCGAGTCGGGATTGTTGACGGTTAGCGTCAGCTGGCCGTCAGTCAGCGCCAATTTCACTGCCCGGCCTCGCTCCGACGAAATCGTCGAAACACGGTCCACGGCACGAGCGAAGGTTTGGCAATCGACGCGCATCTCCTTGTCGTTGCCGGTGGGGATCACGCGCTGGTAGTCAGGGAAAGTGCCATCGATCAGCTTCGAAGTCAGAACGACCGTGCCGACGGTCAGGCGGATTTTCGCATCCGAAACTTCCACCGTGACTTCCAGTTCCGGATTGTCCATCAGCTTCTGCAATTCGCCGACAGTCTTGCGCGGAATGATGATGCCCGGCATGCCTTCAGAGCCCGCGGGCGCATCGACGTCGGCGCGCGCCAGACGGTGACCGTCAGTGGCGACGGCACGCAGCTTCAGTTCGCCATTGCTTTCGATCGTGTGGAAGAAAATACCGTTCAGGTAATAACGCGTCTCTTCGGTCGAAATCGCAAACTGTGTGCGGTCGATCAGCATCTTCAGATCGGTCGCCTTCAGTTTGAAGGTGTGGCTGAAGGTGCCGGCGGTCAGATCGGGGAAATCCGCTTCCGGCAGGCATTGCAGCGAGAATTTCGAGCGACCGGAGGCGACGGTCATGGTGGAACCATCAGGATTGGTCGCCAGAAGCACTTCCGAACCATCCGGCAGTTTGCGGACGATTTCATAAAGCAGGTGCGCCGGAACGGTGGTGGCGCCCGCCTGCTCTACCATAGCGGGTGTCGCTTCGGTGATTTCGAGATCGAGGTCGGTCGCCTTCATGTCCAGATTGGCGCCGGAGGCGCGCAGGAGCACGTTGGACAGGATCGGGATCGTATTGCGACGCTCGACGACCCGGTGAACGTGGTTCAGCGATTTCAGAAGGTTCGACCGCTCAAGAGTAATACGCATGGACGCTACCGCTTTCAACCGTTGCGACCCGGCCACCGCCGGATCGGCAAGAAGAGTCTTCACCGGCAAATGCCGGACAATGTGGACGGGCAAAATGGCAGAGTTATTGCAGAAAATGCAAGAGCGGAGTGCATCTGCCGCGCTTCATTTTGCTGCTATACAGCATGATCCACAGCCTTCCGCCGGCCGCTGCCCTTGTTCACCGCGTCTCTATTGCCCATAAAGAGCAAAACAGCAGAGAGTGGCTGGTCTTGACCGGTCCCAAAGATTGGAAGCCCTGTGAGGCAGGAAACATCAAATAGCGACGCCAGACCGATGGCGAAGGAATTCAGGATTGGCACCGCCACCGTTCCGGCGCGGCCGCTGGAGCCGGCGCTTTATCTCGTGGCGACCCCCATCGGCAATCTCGGCGATATCACCATCCGCGCGCTGGAAACACTGGCCTCGGCCGACGTTCTCGCCTGCGAGGATACGCGCGTCACCCGCATCCTGCTGGAACGTTACGGCATTCGCACCCGCCCGCTTGCCTATCACGAGCACAATGCCAATGAAGCCGGGCCAAAGCTCATTGCCGCGCTGGAATCCGGAAAATCCGTGGCGTTGGTGTCGGATGCCGGAACGCCGCTTGTCTCCGATCCCGGCTATCGGCTGGGCCAGCTCGCGCTTGAGGCCGGCCATCGCGTGGTGCCGATTCCCGGTGCCTCCGCTCCGCTTGCGGCCCTTGTCGGATCTGGAATGCCGAGCGACTCCTTTCTGTTTGCGGGCTTCCTGCCAGTGAAGGACCGCGGCAAACGCGACCGCTTTGCCGAACTGGCAAAAATACCGGCGACCCTCATATTCTTTGAATCGCCCCATCGCATCGGCGCCTCCGTCAAGGTCGCGTCCGAAGTGCTGGGCCGCGATCGTCGCGGTGTGGTCTGCCGAGAGCTGACAAAGACATTCGAGGAGTTCCGGCGCGGCACCCTTGGCGAACTCTCGGATTATTATAATGACGACCGGGTGGTGAAGGGCGAGATCGTGCTTCTGGTGGAGCCGCCATCCTATGACGAGATTCCCGATATTGAGGATGTCGAGAAGCTTCTGAAAGATCTTGTCGCCACCATGTCCGCCGCAAAGGCTGCCGGCGAAGCCGCGAAGCTGACAGGCCTGCCGCGCAAGGAGCTTTATCAAAGGTTGCTTGATATGAAGGAAACGGATGGGCGCTGAAGGGCCAAGCAGCAGAAGGCGCAAAGCCGAGCGCCGCGGCCATGTCGCCGAATATTGGGCGGCGTTTTATCTGCTGTTGAAGGGATATCGCATTCTCGCCATTCGCTATCGAACCCGGCTTGGCGAAATCGATCTCATCGCTCGCAAGAAAGACCTTATTGCTGTCATCGAGGTAAAGGCGCGGCCTTCGGGCATGGGCGCGGTGGACGCGGTTGGTGTCCAGTCGCAACAGCGCATCCGGGCGGCGGCAGACCTCTGGCTTGCCCGCCGAAAGGACGCCGAACGGCTATCCCTGCGCTTCGACATCATTGCCATCATGCCGAGGCGTCTGCCGCAGCATTTCATCGACGCGTTCTGAGGAGGGAAACAATGTCCACCGAGCTGGAAAAAATGGCTGCGGGCGATTGGTACAGCTGCATGGACGCTGAACTCGACAGGCTGCGCTGGAATGCGCGGCGGGCCGTTCATGAGCACAATACCATGCAGCCGGATGAGCGCGGCGCCATCGGATCGCTTCTGCGCGCCCTTTTTTCTTCCGTGGGTGAAGGCGTGTTCATCGAAGCGCCATTTCATTGCGCCTACGGTTTCAACATCTCGTTCGGCCGAAATGTTTATCTCAATGCCGGCTGCACCATCCTTGATTCCGCCCGCGTCACGATCGGTGACGGGTCAATGCTGGGCCCCGTGGTTCAGATTTATTGCGCGGAGCACCATCTGGATCCGGGACCGCGCGCGCAAGGCATTGAAATTGCAAAGCCGGTCACGATCGGGCGCAAGGTCTGGATTGGTGGCGGAGCGATCATTCTGGCTGGCATCAACGTTGGCGATGGCGCGATCGTCGGCGCCGGTTCGGTGGTGACCCGGAATGTCGCGCCGGGTGCGACCGTTGTTGGAAATCCGGCACGGCCTATAGAACGCATAGCCGGCTGAGATACTCGCCAGCCGCTGTTATAAATCTGACATGGAACTGTCAAAGAGGCGTCATTGAACCCCTCTATTCGCATCCTCACCCCAATAAATGGTGGAGAGGATTTGATATGTTCAAGAAGTTTTCCATGGCCGCTGTGGCTGTCAGCATTTCGGCGACCTCTTCCATGGCGGCTACCAACATCACCTGGTGGCACGGCATGGGCGGACGGAACGGCGAAGTCATCAACGAAGTTTCGCAGAAGTTCAACGAAGCCCAGAAGGAATGCGCGCTGACGCCGGTTTCCAAGGGCTCCTACGAAGAAGCGCTGGCTAGCGGCATCGCGGCTTTCCGTTCGGGCGAACAGCCGAACATTCTTCAGGTTTTTGATGCCGGTGCCGCCACCATCATCAACGCCAAAGGCGCCGTCATCCCGGCTGAAGACCTGATCACCAAGGCCGGCTACAAGTTCGACCGTGACGCCTTTATCAACGGCGTACGTTATTTCTATGCTGCCGCTGACGGTAAGTTTGTCGGCATGCCGTTCAATTCCTCCGCGCCGATCATGTACATCAACGACGAAGCCCTGAAGAAGGCCGGCGTCGAAGCGCCGAAAACGTGGGAAGACTTCGAGAAGATCGCACCGAAGCTGAAGGAGGCCGGCTACATCCCGCTGGTTCAGTCGCAGCTGACCTGGCAGTTCACGGAAAACTTCTTCTCCCGCAACAACATCCAGTTCGCCACCAACAACAACGGTTACGACAGCGTCATCGACACCAAGCTCAAGGTGACCGACCCGAACCTCGTCATGATGTTCGAGAAGCTGAAGGACTGGAAGGACAAGGGTCTGTTTGCCTATTACGGCGCTGGCTGGAACGATAACCAGAAGCCATTCGAAGAAGGCAAGGTTGCTCTCTGGGTCGGCTCTTCGGGTTCCTTCGGCGGCCTCCAGAAGACGGCGACGATGCCATTCTCGGCAACCTTCCTTCCGTATTGGGGCTCCATCAAGGGCGCCGGCACCAACTCCTTCATCGGCGGCGCTGCTCTCTTTGCAATGTCGGGCAAGTCGGAAGCCGAAAACAAGTGCGTGGCCGACTTCTTCCAGTTCCTGACCTCGCCTGAAATCCAGGTCTTCTACCACAAGGCAACCGGTTACGTCGCCATCACCAAGGCCGCCTACGAAAAGGCCAAGGCAGAAGGTTATTACAAGGAAAAGCCGGTCGCCGAAGTCGGCATCCAGCAGCTGTCCCTGCCGGGCGGCGAGTGGTCCAAGGGTTATCGCCTTGGCTTCTATCCGCAGATCCGCGCCGTCATGGAGCGCGAATATAACCGCATCTTCTCCGGCGAAGTGACCCCGAAGGCTGCCTTCGAGATCATCGAGAAGGAAGGCAACGACCTTCTGGCCCGCTTTGCCAAGACGGCTGGTTGATCAACCGCGTTCGAAATCAAAGATCGTTGCCGAGCCTCCTTTCCCCGGAAGGGAGGCTCGCTTCTGGAAAAGGAAGCGCAAGCGTGGCCTACACATCTTCTCAACCCGGCACCTTTTTGGCTGGCCGTTCGAACAAGACGGGAAAACCGGCGAAGGCTGCTGAAGCTGGCATGAAGCGTGTTCAGTTTTCTGCGTCCTACGTGCCTTATCTGTTCCTGGCACCGCAACTCGCCGTTATCTTTGTTTTTTTCTACTGGCCATCCGTTCAGGCCATACAGTCGTCTTTTTACATTGAAGATCCGTTTGGCTTCGGCGCCTCCTTTGTCGGCTTCGCCAATTACACGGATGCGATCTTCAGCCCCGAATATGTCAGCATCGCCAAATTCACGGTGGTCTTCACCATCTTGGTCACTTTCTTTTCGCTGGCGCTCGGCCTGCTGCTCGCCGTCAAGGCTGATGCGGTCATTCGCGGCAGTTCGACATACAAGACGCTGCTGATTTCGGTTTATGCCATCGCGCCGCCCGTTGCCGGCCTCATCGGCATGATGTTTTTCGACCAGCACATCGGCCCCTTCGTAAAGATGGCCGCGTTTTTAGGCTGGGACATGAAGGTCGGGCTCAATTATTCAGACACGGCTTTTGCCATGATCGTTGTCGCGGTCTGGAAGCAGATCCCCTACAATTTCATCTTTTTCCTTTCCGGTCTTCAGAGTGTGCCCGTCTCCGTGCGGGAAGCTGCGGCGATCGACTGCCGCTCGGGCTTTCGCCGGTTCTGGACCGTCATCATGCCGCTTCTGGCGCCGACCGCCTTCTTCCTGCTGATCATCAACATCACCTATTCGCTTTTCGACACCTTCGGCGTCATCGACGTGATGGTGAAGGACAAGGCGGCGAATAATCCCATCACCCTGGTCTACAAGGTGTTTCTCGACGGCTTCCGCGGCAATGATATCGGCGGCTCGTCGGCCCAGTCCGTCATCCTGATGCTGGTCGTCTTCGTCCTCACCATCATCCAGTTCCGCTTCATCGAGAAGCGCATCCATTACAATTGAGGGATATGACGATGTACAAGACAAAACCCCTCGATCATCTGGTTCTGATCATGGGCGCTGTGTTCCTGATCCTGCCGGTCATTGTTGCCTTCATGACGTCCACGCATACGGCCGCGGAAATTCATCGCGGCGGCCTGGCTATCCTTCCCGGCGACAATTTCCTCGAGACCTACGAAAAGGTGCTGACACAGAAGGGCGGATTCACCGGTCAGGTCACGGGCCTCAACATGGTGCTGAATTCGCTGATCCTCGGCATTGGTTTCGCCGTCGGCAAGATCGTCCTGTCGATGACGGCGGCCTATGCAATCGTCTATTTCCGCTTCCGGTTTGCAACCCTCGCCTTCTGGATCATCTTCACCACGCTGCTGCTGCCGCTCGAAGTGCGCATCATGCCGTCCTACGAAGTGATGAGCAAACTGGGCCTTTTGAACTCTTACACCGGTCTCATCGTGCCGCTTCTCGCATCTGCCACGGGTACCTTCTATTTCCGGCAGTTCTTCAAGTCGGTCCCGGAGGAACTTCTGGAGGCTGCCCGCATCGACGGGGCGGGGCCGGTGAAGTTCTTTATCGATGTGCTCGTTCCGCTCTCGCGCACGATGATGTCGGCGATCTTCATCATCATGTTCGTTTATGGCTGGAACCAGTATCTCTGGCCGATGCTGATGACGACGGATGAAAGTTTCTTCACCCTGATGCGCGGCATCAAGTCGATCCTGCAGGTCTGGGTCGGTTCGCAAATTCCCGATTACAACGAAGCTTTCGCGCTCGCCGTGCTGGCCATGCTGCCTCCGGTGCTGATCGTCGTCATTTTCCAGCGCTGGTTCATCAAGGGCCTGACCGAAAGCGATAAATAAGGAGACCAAAATGGCCGCTATAGACATCCGTCAGGTCTGCAAGGATTATCATGGCGGCGTGCGTGCCGTGCACCACGTCGACATCGACATCAGGGATGGCGAGTTCATCGTTCTCGTCGGCCCCTCCGGCTGCGGCAAGTCCACGCTGTTGCGCATGGTTGCCGGCCTTGAGGATATCTCCGAAGGCACGGTCAGGATCGGCGAGCGGGTGGTGAACCAGGTTGATCCCGCCGATCGCGATATTGCCATGGTGTTCCAGAACTACGCGCTTTACCCGCATATGTCGGTGCGTGAAAATCTCGAATACGGCCTGAAGAACCGCAAGACGCCAAAGGCGGAAATCGATTCACGTGTGGCCGAAGCCGCGCGCATGCTGCAGCTCGAACCCTATCTCGATCGAAAGCCGCGCGCCCTGTCCGGTGGCCAGCGGCAGCGTGTGGCCATGGGTCGCGCCATTGTGCGCAAACCGGCGGCCTTCCTGTTTGACGAGCCCCTGTCCAACCTTGATGCCAAGCTGCGCGTTTCCATGCGCGGCGAAATCAAGCGTCTGCAAAAGCGTCTTGGCACCACGTCCATCTATGTCACACACGACCAGCTAGAGGCCATGACGCTGGCGGATCGCCTTGTGGTGCTGAATGGCGGGCGGATCGAGCAGATCGGCGCGCCGCTGGAGGTTTATCACACCCCGGCCTCCATCTTCGTTGCCAGCTTCATCGGCTCGCCGGCCATGAATCTGCTGAATGCGGAGTTGCATGGCGACAGTCTGGCTGTCGGACCGTCGCTCTTTGCACTTAATGGGTTTGCCCCCGCCTCCGGGCCGGTGACGGTGGGCATGCGGGCGGAAGATTTTCGCCTCGCGGCAGCTGGTGAGCAGGGCTTCTCACTGCGGGTCGATTACATCGAGGAGCTGGGCTCGCAGCGCCTTATCCACGGCATGATCGGCGACCAGAACCTGACCGTGGCTTTCCCGCCTGAAATCGACATTCCCGCCGTGCTTTTGGTGACGATCAGCCCTGAAAAGCTTCACTTCTTTTCCAGCGAAACGGGCAAGCGCATCGGCGGAAACGCCAAGCAGGTCGCCAACCAGCCAGCCCAACTGGCGACCGTGTAATATCCGCGGTGAAATCGGCGCAATTCGTAAAATTGCGCCGATTGTCTGAGATGCTTTTTTACAATCCCGGTGCTAGAAGACTCCAATATTTCATGGGGGCTTTCTAACATGTCTTTGAAAATGATGTTCGCTGCCGCGGCAACCATGGCGGTCCGAACCATTCCGATATTGCCGGTCTATCTGCGGCGTAACAAAGATGAGGGCGTCGTCAGCGCCTCCTGCACCGATCTGCGGCTTCAGCCCGCCCCCATCAACCCGGACTGGATTGTATCCGGCAACCCGCAGGCCCGCGCGGCCGATCACTCCCGCAGTGGAGACCGTGCGTCCAGCACTGCCATGTGGGATTGCACGGCCGGCGAATTCCGCTGGTTTTTCGGCTGGGACGAAACGGTGTATATTCTGGAAGGCGAAGTGCATGTGACCGCAGAAGACGGTTCGGTCAGCATCCTCAGGGCAGGCGATGTCGCCTATTTTCCGGCCGGAACATGGGCCACCTGGCGCGTGGACGACTATGTCCGCAAGGTTGCCTTCATGCGGCGTCCCTTCCCCAAGGCACTTGCTCTAGCTTACCGCGTCAAGAACAAGCTGTTTGCCGGCCGTTCCTACAAGCTCGCGGCGTGAACCCATAGAACCTGACCCGAGGCGGCACCTCGATAGCGCCGCCCTGGATTTGTGAAGGTTCAATAAAACTCACACCAACGACGCCTTGCAGCAGTTGCCTTTGAATGGGCGCTGCCCTACATCTCCTGAGGTTTTCTGAAGCATTTCCGGTTCTCCTCCGGTCCTGCCGGGGAGCCTGAAAAGACGGGACAATGGGCATGGCGGGGCCGATGACGCTCTCATGCTGCAAGAGGAAGATGCGCATGGCGAAGATCAAGAACGTCGCGATCCAGATGGATCATGTTTCCGGTATCAACATTGCCGGTGACTCCACCTTCGCCATCAGCCTTGAGGCGCAGGCGCGCGGCTACCGGCTGTTCCATTATACGCCTGAGCGCCTCTCCATGCGCGACGGCAAAATTTACGCCACCGTCGAGCAGATGGAGCTGCGCGACATCAAGGGCGACCATTTTTCCCTGTCTGAACCGCAGCGTGTCGATCTTTCGACCATGGATGTCATCCATCTGCGTCAGGATCCGCCCTTTGACATGGCCTATATCACCTCTACTCATCTGCTTGAGCGCATTCATCCAAAGACCTTGGTCGTCAACGACCCCGTCTGGGTCCGCAACTCTCCCGAGAAGATCTTCGTCACCGAATTCGCGGATCTGATGCCGAAGACGTTGATCACCAAGGATGTGGAGGAGATTGCCCGGTTCCGCAACGAGATGGGCGACATCATCCTGAAGCCGCTCTACGGCAATGGCGGCGCGGGAGTGTTCCATTCCGCGCGTGACGACCGCAATTTCTCCTCACTGCTGGAAATGTTCGGTCAGATGTTCCGCGAACCCTATATCGCCCAGCAATATCTGCCTGATGTCCGCAAGGGCGACAAGCGCATCCTGCTGGTCGATGGCGAGCCGGTTGGCGCCATCAACCGTGTGCCTGCGGAAAACGACGCCCGCTCCAACATGCATGCCGGCGGCCGGCCGGAGCCGACGGAATTGACCGCGCGCGAAAAGGAAATCTGCTGCCGCATCGGGCCGGCGCTGCGCGAACGTGGCTTCCTGTTCGTCGGTATCGACGTCATTGGCGACTACATGACGGAAATCAATGTCACCTCTCCAACGGGCATCAGGGAAGTGCGAAAATTCGGCGGTGCCGATGTTGCCAGCCTCTTGTGGGACGCGATCGAGAAAAAACGCGACGCTCAGGATTTCTGACGCGAGGGTAACGATCCAGCTTTGTTCCACTAGTACAACTAGATACAACTAAAATACATCGACAGCGAGAAATGGTTCGCTGGATGTTCTTGTTTTATTCTTTGGCCTGTGGCACGTTGCTTACCAGTAGCTGCAGAGAGGGCTCACCCCTCTCAAACAGCCGGTTTGCGGGGGCGGGCCATGGTCGCAAGGGTCAATACGGTTGCATTTCAAGGAATAGAGGGCGTGCCCGTTGAGGTGCAGGTCATGGTCGCGCCCGGGCGGGTCGGCATCCAGATCGTCGGCCTGCCGGATAAGGCGGTCGCCGAAAGCCGCGAGCGGGTGCAAGCTGCGCTTCACGCCTCTGGTCTTGCCCTGCCGGCCAAAAAAGTCACCGTTAATCTCGCGCCTGCGGATCTGCCAAAGGAGGGATCACATTTCGATCTTCCCATCGCGCTCGGTCTTATGGCTGCCCTGGGCGCTATTCCGGCGGAAGCGCTCGCAGACTATGTGGTTCTCGGCGAACTTAATCTTGACGGCACCATTGGGGTGGTTTCAGGTGCCTTGCCAGCTGCGATCGGCGCGAATGCGCTCGGCAAGGGACTGATCTGCCCTGCCGAAAGTGGGCCGGAAGCAGCCTGGGCGGGCGCCGGTATCGATATTCTTGCGCCTCGAAGCCTTATAGCGCTTGCCAATCATTTTCGCGGGACGCAGCGCCTTTCGCGTCCCACGCCAGCCATCCGTACCAATCCGGTCAATCTGCCTGATCTCGCCGATATTAAGGGACAGGAAAGCGCCCGGCGCGCGCTTGAGGTTGCGGCCGCCGGCGGCCATAACCTGCTGATGGTCGGTCCACCCGGCTCGGGCAAATCCATGCTTGCGGCTCGTCTGCCGTCCATTCTGCCGCCGCTGGAGGCGGCGGAATTGCTGGAAGTGTCCATGGTTCACTCGATAGCCGGCCAACTGTCCGGTGGTAGGCTCTCCGACCGAAGGCCGTTTCGCACCCCACACCATTCCGCGACCATGGCGGCGCTGATCGGCGGCGGTCTTCGCGCTAAGCCGGGCGAGGCCTCGCTCGCCCATCACGGCGTGCTTTTTCTGGACGAGTTTCCCGAGTTTGCGCCGCAGGTGCTGGATGCGTTGCGCCAGCCGCTCGAAACGGGCGAGTGCATCATTGCGCGCGCCAATCACCGCGTCAGCTATCCCGCAGAAATCCAGCTCGTCGCCGCGATGAATCCGTGCCGGTGCGGCATGGCGGGCGAGCCGGGCTTTACCTGTGCCCGGGGTCCGCGTTGTGTCGCTGATTATCAGGCCCGCATCTCAGGCCCGCTGCTCGATCGCATCGACATTCGCATCGACGTCCCTGCCGTTTCCGCTGCGGATCTCATCCGTCCAGTGGCGTCGGAATCGAGTTCGACAGTTGCCGCGCGCGTCGCGAGGGCGCGCTATGCGCAGCAGGAGCGATATGCGACCGCTGGCTTTCCGGCCATTCGCACCAATGCGAGGTGCACGACAACGCTCATCGAAAAATATGCGGAGCCCGATGCGTCTGGCCTGCAATTGCTGCGCGATGCCGCTGAACGCCTGAAGTTTTCCGCACGTGGGTATCACCGTATTCTAAAGGTCGCGCGGACGCTCGCCGATCTGGATGAAAAGCCGACGGTTGGCCGCATCCACGTCGCGGAAGCCGTTTCATACCGCATCGCTGGAGAAAGGTTGACGGTGGCGGCTTAAACACCTTCGGCAAAAGGGCAGGAGGCTCAGCGTCGAGCATTTCCGGCAAGGCTGTGCAGCGGCTTTACGTCCGGATAACATGACAAACCAATGCGACAGGGACGTCAGCCGCTTCCGCTTTAACCGGCGTGATCCATATACCGCTATCGCGGACAGACAGGCGCCTAAAAGGCCGCGGCCCGAACCGAACTCGTCCCGGCCTCAGAACGGTGTTGGAACCGCAAAACAGATGTGCCGCCAGGGCGTAGGCGGCACATTGGATTTATCGGATCACTGGCGAGCCATCAAAGCCCAATCGAAAGCGAAGTTCAAAGCCCCAAGCCCTCGAAAAGTGCGGTTGAAAGGTAGCGTTCCGCAAAAGAAGGAACGATGACGACGATATTCTTGCCGGCATTTTCTTCCCGCGTGCCGACCTTGATGGCCGCCGCCAGTGCCGCACCCGATGAAATGCCGACGGGAACACCTTCAATCCGCGCGACAAGGCGTGCAATTTCGAAAGCATCGTCATTGGTCACGGTGACGATCTCGTCGTAAATGCCGGTGTCGAGAATGGCGGGCGCAAAACCGGCCCCGATGCCCTGAATCTTGTGTGGGCCGGGATTGCCGCCCGAGAGAACCGGGCTGTCAGCAGGCTCGACTGCTATAACCTTGAGCTCGGGCTTGCGGGCTTTCAGCACCTGGCCGGTGCCCGTAATGGTGCCGCCAGTACCAATGCCGGAAACGAAAATATCAACCGCGCCGTCAGTGTCGTTCCATATCTCTTCTGCTGTCGTCTTGCGGTGAATCTCGGGATTGGCAGGGTTTTCGAATTGCTGAGGAATGATGGCGTCGGGCAGCGTTTCCGCCAGTTCCTGCGCCTTGGCGATTGCGCCCTTCATGCCCTTCGGGCCTTCGGTCAGAACCAGTTCGGCGCCCAGCAGCGCCAGCATCTTCCGGCGCTCAACCGACATGGTCTCCGGCATGGTCAGGATCAGCTTGTAACCCTTCGCCGCTGCGGCAAAGGCTAGCGCAATCCCCGTATTGCCTGAGGTCGGCTCGACCAGCGTTGTTTTGCCGGGTGTGATCTTGCCCTGTGCTTCCAGGGTTTCGATCATCGCCACGCCAATGCGGTCCTTGACGGAAGCAATCGGATTGAAAAATTCGAGCTTGGCCAGAAGGTTGGCCTTCACGCCCTTCTCCTTGGCCAGCTTATCGAGCCGCACGATCGGCGTATCGCCGATTGTTTCCGTAATCGAGGAATAGACGCGTCCGCGTCCGGGCTTTCTGGCTTCGGTCATGATGCTCTCCTGTATGAAGGCCACGCGGCGGTGACCGCAAGGTTCGAGCGGCAGAATAGGAGCAATCGCTCTTTCAGGCTAGCGAACGTTCATCCTTATGTAGCCGGCGTGCCGGAAAAATTTCGTGATAAATAGCGCAATTTCACGAAATTATTTTACGTGCTGCGGATTGCGATCATGGTCGCGGTTCCCGCCAGAATGCCCGCCGCCGTGCGGTTGAGGATCGTCAGGGCGCTCGGCTTTTTCAGAAGGTTACGCGCCTTGGCCGCAAGCAGGATGTACGGCAGGAGGACAGCCATCAAGACAACGAAGGTGATGGCGAGGAGCGAAGCATATTCGGAAGGCCCGATCATGCGGATATCGATCAGCGTCGGCACCAGCGCCACGTAAAACAGCATGGTTTTCGGGTTGCCGAGGGTGATCAGCAGGCCGGACAGAAAGGACATAGGCATGCTCGTGCTTTTCTTGGCCTTCAGGTCCTGTGGCAGGAGGCCCGCCGTCCAGAGTTTCCAGGCGATGTAGAGGAGGTAGGCCGCGCCCGCGAATTTCAGGACCATGAAGGCTTCCTGAAAGGTTTGCGCGACAAAAGTTAGGCCCAGGATCACAGCGGTCAGGTAGATCATGTCGCCGAGTATGAGCCCAAGGCCCATGAAGAAAGTCTCGCGGAAACCCGAGCCCAGCGCCCGCGCCACGATCGCCGTCATGCCGGGGCCGGGGATGGCAGCCGCAATGAAAAGGGCGGTGGCATAAGCAAGAATGGTCGTCAACGTCATGATCGTTCCTCGAAACTCCGCCAGATCAATAGCGAAAATTCGACCCCAAGACAATTGGATCGCATGTGCCTACGGAGTGGAGCATTTCCAGCCAAAGCGGCTTCGCTTCGGCGTCGGACAATGCGGTAAAACAGAAGGATAGAGCATTTGCGGTGGTCCCGTGATTACCGCAAATATTCTAGACCCCTGTCGAGCCGAAACCACCTGAACCCCGCGCCGTTTCAGAGGTTTCCGTCACCTCAAGAACGGTAACCTGCGTCACCGGCGCGATCACCATCTGCGCGATGCGCATGCCCCGTTCTATGACGAAAGCGTCCTGACCGAGATTGGCGAGGATGACCTTTACTTCGCCGCGATAATCGCTGTCGACCGTGCCGGGGGAATTGAGGCAGGTGATGCCGTTCTTGATGGCGAGGCCGGAGCGGGGGCGGATCTGTGCCTCGTAACCCTGCGGAACTTCGAAGATAAATCCCGTCGGCACCAGCGTCCGCTCGCCTGGCTGCAGGGTCAGCGTTTCGCCGGATGGCACGGCCGCACGCAGGTCCATGCCCGCGGCGCCGCGGGTTTCATAGGATGGCAATTCGAGATCTGCGCCATGGGCGAGGCGCACAAGGCGCAGAGGGGGGAGATTGTCGTTTTGAACGGTCATGCGGCATTAGTTTGCGCAGATCGCGGCAAGGTCAATTGCAAATGCGGCCCTGAAACGCTAGATACCCCGCAATTCCACAGGATTTGTCAGATGGCCGAAACACTTGCCGAGGCGGTCTCCCGCCGCCGCACCTTTGCTATTATCGCGCACCCGGACGCGGGTAAGACAACGCTTACCGAAAAGCTGCTGCTGTTCGGCGGAGCGATCCAGCTCGCGGGTGAAGTGAAGGCGAAGAAGGATCGCATCCAGACCCGTTCGGACTGGATGAAGATCGAGCGCGAGCGCGGCATTTCGGTCGTCACCTCGGTCATGACCTTCGAATATAACGATCGCGTCTTCAACATTCTCGATACGCCCGGCCACGAAGACTTCGCTGACGACACCTATCGCACGCTGACGGCCGTGGATGCGGCGATCATGGTCATCGACGCCGCCAAGGGTATCGAGCCGCGAACGTTGAAGCTGTTCGAAGTCTGCCGCATGCGCGACATTCCGATTATCACCTTCATCAACAAGATGGACCGCGAAAGCCGCGACCCCTTCGAGATTCTGGATGAGGTGGAAGAGAAGCTTGCGCTCGATACGGCGCCCATCACCTGGCCGGTGGGGCGTGCCAAAACCTTCTGCGGCGCCTATAATCTTGCGGACAGCACGTTCCGCGGTGTCGACACGCAGGTTGAGGCCATGAAGGTCAACGGGCCGCAGGCCGTGGCGGATCGACTTCCGGAAAATGAGCGCGATGCCTTCATCGAAGAAACGGAACTGGCGATGGAAGCCTGCCGTCCCTTTGACCGTCAGGCCTTTCTTGAAGGCCACATGACGCCGGTCTTCTTCGGTTCGGCGTTGCGCAATTTTGGTGTGCGTGATCTCATCAACGCGCTCGGAGAATTCGCGCCGCCGCCGCGCGATCAGGTGGCGGATACCCGCACCGTGCATGCGGCCGAAGAAAAAATGACGGCTTTTGTTTTCAAGATCCAGGCCAATATGGACCCGAACCATCGTGACCGCATCGCCTTCGCCCGCATCTGCTCCGGCAAGCTGGAGCGCGGCATGAAGGCTCGACTTGCTCGCACAGGCAAACAGATGGGCCTCACCGCGCCGCAATTCTTCTTTGCGTCGCAGCGCCAGCTGGCTGACACCGCTTTTGCGGGTGATGTGGTCGGCATTCCCAATCATGGCACGCTCCGCATCGGCGATACGCTGACCGAGGGTGAAAACCTCGTATTCCAAGGTGTTCCAAACTTCTCGCCGGAAATCCTGCGCCGCGTGCGTCTCGAAGATGCGATGAAGGCGAAGAAGCTGAAGGAAGCCCTGCAGCAGATGGCGGAAGAGGGCGTCGTACAGCTCTTTTCGCCGGAAGACGGTTCGCCGGCCATCGTCGGCGTCGTCGGTGCGCTGCAGCTTGACGTGTTGAAGGAACGGCTGATGGGCGAATATGGC
Source organism: Agrobacterium tumefaciens (assembly GCF_017726655.1). Taxonomy (NCBI): domain Bacteria; kingdom Pseudomonadati; phylum Pseudomonadota; class Alphaproteobacteria; order Hyphomicrobiales; family Rhizobiaceae; genus Agrobacterium; species Agrobacterium tumefaciens. The sequence continues at coordinate 1,813,454 of NZ_CP072308.1, read as the reverse complement.
CTGCCGGTTTCCTTTGAAATGTCGCGCTTCTCGGTCTGCCGCTGGATTTCGTCCGATCAGCCGGCAGAAATGGACAAGTTTCTCAACGTCAAGCGTGGCGATATAGCCCGCGACCTGGATGGCGATCCGGTATTTCTGGCGCAGGATGCCTTTTCGCTGCGTTATGAATCCGAGCGTTTCCCCGCGATCAAGATGGTCGCGATCAAGGAATATCACGTCGCCAAGGCGGCGTGATACCAGCCGGATTGCACTTTGTATGCCAAGGGCTTAGTTTCCCCGTAAACGGGAAACTGGTCCGGCATCATGACGCTTTCAGGCAAACATATTCTTCTCATTATCTCCGGCGGCATCGCGGCCTATAAGAGCCTTGATCTCATCCGCCGCCTGAAAGAGCGCGGCGTCAGGGTCACGCCGGTCATGACGAAGGGCGCGCAGGAATTCGTCACGCCGCTCGCCGTTGGTGCATTGTCTGCGACCCATGTTTTCACAGAGCTTTTTTCACGGCAGGACGAGCAGGATGTCGGCCATATCAGGCTGGCGCGCGATTGCGATCTCGTGCTGGTGGCGCCCGCCACCGCCGATGTGATGGCGAAGATGGCACATGGTTTGGCTGACGATCTGGCCTCGGCGGTCCTTCTCGCGACCGACCGCAAGGTGCTGGTTGCGCCAGCGATGAACCCCAAAATGTGGTCGGCAAAACCGACAATGCGCAATGTCGATACGCTGAAGAAAGACGGCGTGATTTTCATCGGGCCCATGGCCGGCGAGATGGCGGAGAAGGGTGAGGCCGGTCTCGGCCGGATGGCGGAGCCTTTGCAGATTGTCGAAGCAGTCGCCGCATTGCTGGATGGAGGGCCAAAGCCCCTGAAGGGTAAAACGGCAATCGTAACCTCCGGCCCGACCCATGAGCCGATCGATCCGGTGCGCTATATCGCCAACCGTTCATCGGGCAAGCAGGGCCATGCGATTGCAGCGGCTCTTGCAGAGCTCGGAGCGGAAGTGACGCTGGTTTCCGGTCCGGTCACCATTGCTGATCCCGCTGGCGTGACGGTAATCCGTGTCGAGCGCGCGGAGGAAATGCGGGACGCGGTGATCTCAAGGCTGCCGGCGGATATTGCCGTCATGGTGGCCGCCGTCGCCGACTGGCGGGTGGCGGGCTCATCTGAACAAAAGATCAAGAAACAGCCGGGTGATGCGCCGCCGGCGCTCCAGCTGACGGAAAACCCCGATATTCTCAGAACCGTTGGCCATCACGTAAACCGCCCGAAGCTTGTGGTGGGCTTCGCTGCCGAAACGCAGGACGTTGAAAAAAATGGCCGCGCCAAGCTGGAACGCAAGGGCGCGGATTACATCGTCGCCAATGACGTCTCGGCGCAAACCGGCATCATGGGTGGAGACCGCAACAGCGTGAAGATTATTTCAGCCGAGGGTGTCGAGGCGTGGCCGGACCTCGACAAAGCGGAAGTCGCAAAACGTCTTGCGGCCCTGATCGCCGAGAAATTGGCATGAGCCTGTTCAATCGCAACACATTTGACAGGCTGCTCGGCGAATGGCCGGGCGTGCGTTTCGTCGACCAATGGGATTCCCATGTCGCAAAAGTCGGCGACAAGGTTTTTGCCGTGCTGGGCGAGCGCGAGGATTGGCGGCTGGTCGTCAAATGCTCCGAGGAGAGTTTCGAGATCCTGACCTCGCTCGAGGGCATAGCGCAGGCACCCTATTTCGCCAAACGCAAATGGGTGTCGATCGGCGATCATTCGCCGCTCGAGGAGGAGGAGTTGCGGCACTATGTGCGCCGCTCCTATGAACTCGTCGCTGCCGGTTTGACGAAGAAGGTGCGAACCGAACTCGGTATCGTGATCGATACCCCGCCCTCCCGCTAACGGGATCAATTTATCTTTGTATCTTTACCGATGATCTGGCGCACACCATCCTTTGTAAACGGCTGCACAAGCTGCGGCACAAAACCCTTCGCGATCTCACCCTTGATGCCGATATCGGTGGATGAGGGCCGGTCGGGGTTATGGTAGGAGCCGAAGATGATGTCGAAGATGACGAGGTTTTCGCCGTAATTGGTATTCCCTTCCGGAAGTTGTTTCGAATGGTGCCAGCGGTGCAGGCGCGGCGTGCTGAAGACATAATCGAGCAGCCCTGTTTTCATATCGACGTTGCAATGGGTCAAAATACCGATGAAGGCGGTCACCGCACCCAGCCACCAGAAAACCTGAAGCGGTGCGCCCATGAAATAAAGCGGTATCTGGCTGAGCGCGATCTTGAACAGGGAATCGGCCACATGGAACCGGCCCGTATTCACCACCCAGAGACGCACGACGCTGTGATGCAGCGCATGGAACCGCCAGAAAAAAACAGTTTCATGGGCGATGCGATGGGCCCAGTAGAGGCCGAATTCGGCAACCGTCACCGCAAGCGCGACCTGCACCACCATTGGCAGATGCGCTGGCCACAGGTCAAAGCGCATGGCCGCGAGCGGCTGCAGCACGTTTGCCGCCAGCATCGGGAAAATGGGAGATGCGGCTGCGGCAAGTTGCACGATCCCCTTGGTCAAAAGCGTATGGCCGATGCTGGTCATCGTCTCGCCATCCCCTTCGAGCCATTCGACCTCGTAGGGAATATAACGCTCGAGAAGAAAGAGAGCGATGACCGCACATGCATAAACACTGAGAAACGCTGCGATCGGATGGCTGCTCGTGAAGGCGAAGTAAGACCCTACGAGGCCGCCACCAAAAACGAGTGGCCAGGACGAATAGGACAGGGTCTGTTTCAGTATCTGCGCTTTTGCCATCACAATAAAATCCCGTACGGCATCATCCGTCTCTCACACCCGCGCAATCTCGCGGCTTCAAAGCAGCCCCTTACCCCGCACAACCTGCCCGACCGAATGACAGGCCAGGTCTTTATCACCTCGAGACGTTACACAAACATGGCACGGGAAGGTGCCGAGATGTTCAGCTCACTTTGATGGCAATATAAAGAAGCGTCAGCGCAATAACCCACAGCGCTATCCGCCCCCACCTGGTATGGCGCGCTTCCGCCCTGCCGATGGCTTCTGCGGTCTGGGCATCGAAACGCAAGCCGTTCTCGCTCATATACATCAGTTCGGAATGTAGCTTTTCCGTTTTGGCGGCTATCTCCGGCGCTGCCTCGGCGAGCTTGAGGGCAGCCTTCACGCCATCCTTCAGATCCGTGACGATGCGTTTCGGGCCGAGATTGTCCCTGATCCAGCCACTGACAACAGGATCAGCCGCCTTCCACATGTTGAAGCGTGGATTGAGCATGCGCGAGACGCCTTCCACCACCACCATGGTTTTTTGCAGCATCACGAGTTCTGGCCGCGTTTCCATGTCGAAAAGCTCCGTGACTTCAAAGAGAAGGGTCAGGAGCTTACCCATGGAGATCGTCTCGGCCGGTTGGCCGTGAATAGGCTCGCCGATGGCGCGGATCGCCTGTGCGAAACTCGCTATGTCGTGATGGCCCGGCACGTAACCGGCCTCGAAATGCACTTCCGCCACCCGCATGTAATCGCGCGAGATGAAGCCGTAGAGGATTTCGGCGAGAAAACGCCGTTCCTTTTTGCCGAGCCGTCCGGCAATCCCCATATCGACGGCGACTATCACGCCCTGCGGATCGACGAAAAGATTGCCGGGATGCATGTCGGCATGGAAAAAACCGTCGCGCAGGGTGTGCCGCAGGAAGGACTGGATCAGTGTGTCGGCAAGCTTGTTCAGGTCGTGACCGGCGGCCTTCAGGCCCTCGATATCCGACATCTTGACGCCGTCGATCCACTCCATGGTGACGACGTCACGACCGGTGCGTTCCCAGTCGACTTCGGGAACACGAAAACCGGGGTCTTGCCTGGTGTTTTCCGCAAGCTCGGAAAGGGCGGCGGCCTCAAGCCGCAGATCCATCTCGATCTTGGTCGTCTGCTCCAGCGTGCGCGTCACTTCGACCGGTCGCAGCCGACGGGCCGAACGGACAAAGCGCTGTTGCAGGTCGGCGATCAGATACATCGCCTCGAGATCGTTCTGGAAGCGTTGCCGCACGCCGGGACGGATCACCTTCACGGCAACTTTGCGGAGGCCGTTTGGCGTCTCCACCATGGCCGGGTGCACCTGCGCGATGGAGGCGGCTGCAATCGGATCGCCAAATTCCCTGTAGAGTTCAGAAACGGGCCGGCCGAGCGAACCTTCAATATTGGCTTTTGCCGCCGCAGGCGGGAAAAAGGCCATGCGGTCCTGAAGGCTTGCCAGATCGTCGGCAAATTCTGCCCCGACCACATCCGGCCGGGTGGCGAGAAACTGGCCCATTTTCACATAGGAAGGCCCAAGCCGCTCGACCGCCACAGCCAATCTGTCGCTGCGTTGCCTCTGTTTTGCCTTGCTGCGGGCAAAGGGCTTCAGCAACGCCTTCAATACCTGCGCGGGCGCAGGCAGATCGTCGGACGGCAGGGCGAGCACGACGCCTTCGCGCACGAGAACCCAACCAACCCTTGCGAGGCGGAAATATGCGCCCAAAGTGCTCATGCTTATGCTTGTCTCCTGCCTCTGCCGGCCATGGTCTTAGAGCTTCCAGCCGGAATGCAGGGCGGCGATGCCGCCGGTGTAATTGGTATAGGTCACACGGGAGAAACCGGCGGTGCGGATCATCGTCGCAAAATCCTCCTGATTGGGAAATTTGCGGATCGATTCGACCAGATACTGATACGGTTCAGCGTCGCCGGTGATCATCTTGCCGAATTGCGGAATGGCATTGAACGACCAGGCATCATAAACCCGATCCAGCAGCGGCATCTCGACTTCGGAAAATTCCAGCACCAGCAGCCGGCCACCGCGCTTCAGCACGCGATGCGCTTCCTTCAGCGCAACATCGATGCGCGGCACATTGCGAATGCCAAAGGCAATCGTATAGGCGTCGAAGCTGTTCGCCTCAAAGGGTAGCTCCTCGGCATTGGCCTCCACGAAGGTCAGATTGTCCGAAAGCTTCTTTTTAGCCGCGCGCTCTTCGCCAACGGCAAGCATCGAGCCGTTGATATCGAGAACGGTGGCATGCGCCAGACGGCTGGAAGCTTCGATGATCCGGAAGGCGATATCCCCTGTACCACCAGCCACGTCCAGAACCTTGTAGGAGGGATCCTTGCGCGGCGAAAGTGAGGAGACCATGGCGTCCTTCCACAGCCGGTGCAGGCCGGCCGACATGACGTCGTTCATGATATCGTAGCGCTTGGCCACCTTGTGGAAGACCTCGTTGACCATCCCCTGCTTCTGGCCTTCGTCCACCTTGTGGAAGCCATAGGACGTTTCCATGCCGCCTTGGGCAGTGGTACGGGCGTCGGTCATCGTCTGTCTCCATATTTATTGCGTGGCGGACCATAGCGGAAACGCCATGGCGACGCTATCTGTTGCCGCATCGCCTGGGCGCGACATTTCGCGTGCACTTTATAGACCACATGGTCCTAACGAAAAACTGCCGGATAAGCCAGATGCCAGAATTGCCAGAAGTCGAAACCGTCAGACGCGGCCTTGCTCCTGCCATGGAGGGGACAAGGGTTCGCAAGCTCCGCCTCGGCCGCCCCGACCTGCGTTTTCCATTTCCAGAGGATTTCGCGGAGCTTATCGAGGGGAAGACGATCGTCTCGCTCGGAAGACGGGCGAAATATCTTCTGATCGAGCTGGAGGACGGGCTGACGATCGTGTCCCATCTTGGCATGTCCGGCTCTTTCCGCGTGGAAGCGGAGGCCGATGCAGAAGGCAGCGTACCCGGCGTATTCCACCATCCCCGCTCGAAGGACGGCAAGCACGACCACGTCGTCTTTCATCTCGACAGGGGAGTTCAGCGTGTCTCCGTCATCTATAATGATCCGCGTCGCTTCGGCTTCATGCATCTGGTGGAGCGCAACAAGCTCGATCTTTATCCCGCCTTTGCGGAACTTGGCCCGGAGCCAACAGGCAATACGCTGAGCGCCGATTATCTCGCAAGCCGGTTCGACGGTAAAAGCCAACCGCTGAAAAGCACGCTGCTGGATCAGAAGGTCATTGCCGGCCTTGGCAATATCTATGTGTGCGAGGCGCTTTGGCGTGCGCATCTGTCGCCACTGCGGGCGGCAGGAACGCTGGTGACGAAAGCTGGCAAGCCCAAAGCACAACTCGTCGACCTGACGGAGAAAATTCGCGATGTCATCGCCGATGCCATCGCCGCCGGGGGCTCATCATTGCGCGACCACATACAGACGGACGGCACGCTTGGTTATTTCCAGCATTCCTTTTCGGTCTACGATCAGGAAGGTCAGCCTTGCCGGACACCCGGATGCGGGGGTACGGTCGAAAGGATCGTCCAGGCCGGCCGTTCGACATTCTATTGTGCCGCCTGCCAGAAGTGACATTGTTGGAGTACGAAAAAGGGGAGATTGCCGTGGATTATGAAACGATATTGGTTGAGAAACGCGACGAGGTGGGTGTCATCACCCTCAATCGTCCGAAGGCCCTCAACGCCCTCAATTCAGCGCTTCTGAAAGAGCTGCGGCACATTCTGTCTTCATTTTCGAACGATGATTCCATAGGAGCGATCATTATTACCGGCTCCGAAAAGGCCTTTGCCGCTGGCGCTGATATCAAGGAAATGCAGGGGCTGGATTTCGTTGACGCCTATGTCGGCGATTTCCTCGGCGGCTGGGACGAGGTGGCCGCGACCCGCAAGCCCGTGATCGCTGCAGTCTCGGGCTTTGCGCTAGGAGGCGGCTGTGAACTGGCAATGATGTGCGATTTCATCATCGCCTCCGAGACCGCAAAGTTCGGCCAACCGGAGATCACCCTCGGCGTTATCCCGGGCATGGGGGGCTCACAGCGGCTGACGCGGGCGGTCGGCAAGGCAAAGGCCATGGATCTGGTTCTGACCGGACGCATGATGGACGCGGCTGAAGCTGAACGCGCCGGTCTCGTCTCTCGCGTCGTGCCCGCTGCAAGTCTGATGGATGAGGCCATGGAGGCTGCAACGCGCATCGCCTCGCTGTCACGCGCCTCCGTGCTCATGGCCAAGGAAAGCGTCAATCGCTCCTTCGAGGTGCCGCTGTCGGAGGGCCTGAGATTTGAAAGGCGCTCCTTCCAGTCGCTGTTTGCCACGGCGGATCAAAAGGAGGGCATGGCGGCCTTCGTCGAAAAGCGCAAACCCGCTTTTCGGAATCGCTAAGGATTCGGAATATCGGCGCTTTTAAGCGTTTTGCGCGTTGACGGGCGTAAGCTTTAGCGGTATATGCCCGCCCACGGTTAAGGAAAGCCATCCGGCTTGTCCGAAATTACTCCCGCATTCTTGGGTTACCTGAGGTCTTCGAACGACCCGATCCTATGGTTGCGGAATTTGGTTTGAATTCGAAGAGAGGCATACATGGCCAATACAACTTCGGCGAAAAAGGCGACCCGCAAGATCGCTCGCCGTACCGCAGTCAACAAGGCTCGCCGTTCGCGCGTTCGCGGCTTCATTCGCAAGGTCGAGGAAGCAATCGCTACCGGTGATCTCGCTGTCGCTACCGAAGCTCTGAAGGCTGCCCAGCCAGAGATCCAGCGCGCAGCCACCCGCGGCGTCCTGCACGGCAACACCGCATCCCGCAAGGTGTCGCGTCTCGCCCAGCGCGTTAAGGCTCTTTCGGCCTAATCCGGCTAATCACAATTAACTATTCAGAAAGCCTGGTCTTTTGACCGGGCTTTTTGTGATTCTAACTGGCCGTTAACCATTGCCGTCGTAACGTGACAAACGCGTGTCAAACAGACGACAGGAAAATAAAAGTAAAATCAATATGTTATCGGAGGTCTTCTCGAGGATGGTAGGCTTTCTCTACGGAAGTCGCATCGAGATTTGAGTCAAGAAGATTTTTATTTTTTCGGTAAAAACGGCTCTTGGAAATCGCCAAAATTGAATCTCATTGATTCATAAGCGATTCTGCTTAGCACCCCTTCGGTGATGCAAAACGGCCTTTGCGAGTCAATGGCCGTTCTCCGTTTTTGCAGAAAAAACGCCATTGATCTCTACCCACGATCCTGCCTAAATGCATTTCAACAAGGGGTGCGGATCTCAGTCCACAGATTATCTCGATGATCGTCATCGGCGATATTCACCTTCTTGCTGGCGGTTCCTTCGGGGTCCGTTTTTTCAAGTCATGGAGCTTTTTGTGCCGTTTCGGTCTCGGAACGGGATGGGTTCTTTTGTCTTCAAGAATGCGCCTTAAGGTTGTAGCGAAAGGAGCGTTTTTAGCGTGTCGCATGCCTCTCTATGAGGGGGAGGAAAAAGGGATAACCGACTCGCAAACGGGTAAGAGCTCTGGTGTTCTTTCGAGGGGGACACTGGGGGCATAAATAAACGAGGGGGATCCCTGACGATCGATCTTTGATCGTCAGGCTATGATTGGCAATTTGAAAGGCGGCAATATGCAATTGAATTTGGCGATGGGTGCGGTGGCTGATGGGGACCGCGCACCAAAGGCATGTGATGCAGCTTGCTCAGACGCGGCAGGGGACAAATCGGCTGTGACGCACGATGCGCTATTTGAACGTTTCAGCGCGCGGCTCAAGGCACAGGTTGGCCCGGAGGTCTATGCAAGCTGGTTCGCACGGCTCAAACTCCATTCTGTTTCGAAAAGCGTCGTCCGTTTTACAGTTCCGACGACTTTTTTGAAGTCCTGGATCAACAACCGTTATATGGATCTGATCACGAACCTCGTTCAAAGCGAGGACCCGGATGTGCTGAAGGTGGAGATTCTGGTCCGCTCGGCCAGCCGCCCGGTGCGCCCGGCCCAGATCGATGACAAGGCGCAGCCCGCTGCGGATGCCGGTGCAGCGCCACGTAACAAGTCCTTTATTCCGTCGCAGCCGGCCGCGGCCCCCGTGGCGCAGCCTGCCGCAGTGCAGTCTACCATGCGCCAGGGCGGGTCAGGGCCGTTGTTCGGTTCGCCGCTCGACACACGCTTCACCTTCGATACCTTTGTCGAAGGCTCGTCCAACCGCGTCGCACTTGCGGCGGCAAAGACGATTGCCGAAGCCGGTGCGGGTGCCGTGCGGTTCAATCCGCTGTTCATTCACGCGGGTGTTGGCCTCGGCAAGACACATCTTCTGCAGGCGATTGCCAATGCGGCGATTGACAGCCCGCGCAATCCGCGCGTGGTCTATCTGACGGCGGAATACTTCATGTGGCGGTTTGCGACCGCAATCCGCGACAATGATGCGCTGACGCTGAAGGACACGCTGCGTAACATCGACCTGCTCGTCATTGATGACATGCAGTTCCTGCAGGGCAAGATGATCCAGCACGAATTCTGCCATCTGCTCAACATGCTGCTCGACAGCGCCAAGCAGGTCGTGGTCGCAGCTGATCGTGCGCCATGGGAGCTGGAATCGCTCGATCCGCGTGTCCGTTCCCGCCTTCAGGGTGGTATGGCCATCGAAATCGAAGGTCCTGACTACGACATGCGCTACGAGATGCTGAACCGTCGCCTCGGCTCGGCCCGTCAGGACGATCCGTCCTTCGAGATTTCGGATGAGATCCTGACCCATGTGGCGAAAAGCGTGACGGCAAGCGGTCGCGAGCTGGAGGGCGCCTTCAACCAGCTGATGTTCCGTCGCTCTTTCGAGCCGAACCTCTCGGTCGACCGTGTCGATGAGCTGCTGTCGCATCTCGTCGGAACGGGTGAAGCCAAGCGTGTCCGTATCGAGGATATCCAGCGCATCGTCGCCAAGCACTATAATGTGTCACGGCAGGAGCTGGTGTCCAACCGCCGCACCCGCGTCATCGTCAAACCGCGCCAGATCGCCATGTATCTCGCCAAGATGCTGACGCCGCGTTCCTTCCCGGAGATTGGTCGCCGGTTCGGAGGTCGCGATCACACCACGGTTCTGCATGCCGTGCGCAAGATCGAGGAACTGATCTCTGGCGACACCAAGCTCGGCCATGAGGTCGAGCTGCTGAAGCGCCTGATCAACGAAAACAACGCATGAAAAAAGCGGCCTCAGGGCCGCTTTTTTATTCTCATCTTGCTCTATGGCTCGTACAAGGCGCGCTGATGTCAGCAGGCGAGATCAGCCACCACGGCATCCAGAATAAGCATGCCTGATGGTGTGCAGCGCAGGCGGGAATTGCCGAGCCTCTCCACGAAACCGTGCTGAAGAAGAAACTCTTCCTTTTCCGGGTCGAGGTCGCGGCCGGAAAGGTCGCTCCAGCGGGCGAGGTCGATGCCCTCGCGCAGGCGAAGTCCCATCAACAGCAATTCGTCGGCCTGCTCGTCGACGCCAAGCAGTTCTTGATCGATCATGCCATGGCCCTCCCGTTCGACGGCTTCCAGCCAAGTCTCGGGGTGGCGTTCGGTGGCCGTTGCGAGCTTGGAAGCGCCACGCGTCAGGCGTCCATGTGCGCCGGGGCCAATGCCGGCATAATCGCCGTAGCGCCAGTAGGTGAGGTTATGGCGGCTTTCGGCGCCGGGCCGGGCATGGTTGGAGACCTCATAGGCCGGCATGCCGTAACGTTCGGTGATTTCCTGCGTCGCCTCATAAAGCACGGCCGAATGTTCGCCGTCGGGCACGATGAGCTTGCCGGCCTTGTGCAGGCCATAAAAGGGCGTGCCTTCTTCGATTGTCAGCTGATAGAGCGACAGATGGTCGACGGCGTAGGAGACGGCTTCCTTTAGCTCGGCGTCCCATTCCGCCACCGTCTGGTTCGGCCGGGCATAGATGAGGTCGAAGGACATGCGCGGAAAAATCTCCCGCGCCAGCCGGATGGCTTTCAACGCGTCGGCGACATCATGCAGCCGTCCGAGGAATTTCAGGTCGCGGTCATTCAGCGCCTGCACGCCGAGGGAGACACGGTTTACTCCCGCCGCGCGATAACCGCGAAACCGTTCGGCCTCGACGCTGGAGGGATTGGCCTCCATGGTGATCTCGATTCCATCGGGCACATGCCAGAAACGCGCAACGCCATCCAGCAACGCGCCAACCGTCTGCGGGTCCATCAGCGAGGGCGTGCCGCCGCCCATGAAGATGCTGGTGACGACGCGCGGGCCGCTCAGCGACCGCATATGTTCCATTTCCCGCAGGAAGGCAGCCGTAAACCGCTCCTGGTTCACCGGGCGGTGGCGGACATGGCTGTTGAAGTCGCAATAGGGGCACTTGGCCGCGCAGAAGGGCCAGTGCAGATAGATCCCGAAACCGGGATCGCCCGTATCCGGCAGAAGCGATGCGCCGGGGGCAGAAAGTTGATGCTCCCCGACCATCGGGTTTATGCCTCCAGGCAGGTTTCTACGAATTTTTTAAAGGCGCGCGCCCGATGCGACAGCGCAAAGCTGTCGCCGTGCTTCCAGCCGTGTTTCTCTTCCGCCGTCATCTCACCGAATGTGGTGTCGTAACCCTCGGGTTTGAAGATCGGATCATAACCAAACCCGCTGGTCCCGCGCGGCGGCCATACGACTGTGCCTTCCACCTCTCCACGGAAATATTCGACATGGCCGTCTGGCCAGGCGAGGCACAGCACGCTGACGAAACGGGCCGTGCGATCTTCCGGCTTTGAGGCGCCGCATTCGGAAAGCGCATCCTCGACCTTCTGCATCGCCATGGCGAAGTCGCGCGTGCCGTCAGCCGTCTCCGCCCAATTGGCGGTATAGACACCGGGCGCACCGTCAAGCGCGTCGATGACAAGCCCGGAATCGTCAGACAGGGCAGGCAGGCCGGACGCCTTGGCGGAAGCAAGCGCCTTGATGGCGGCATTTTCCTCGAAGGTGGTCCCGGTTTCGTCAGGCTCGACAAAATTGAGCTCGGCCGCCGATTTGGCGGAGAAACCGAAAGGCCCGATCAGATCGGCGATTTCGGCGATCTTGCCCTTGTTGTGGCTGGCGACGACGATCGTTCTGGTCTCGAGCTTGCGCATGGTACTTTCCTGTCGGCTCAGGCGATCGCCTGTTTCTGAAGGGCGACCAGCTCGCTGCAGCCGGCCTTGGCGAGACCGAGCAGCGTCAGGAATTCTTCTTCGGAAAAGGGCGCGCCTTCAGCTGTTCCCTGAACCTCGACGATGCCGCCCGAGCCGGTAATGACGAAATTCGCGTCGGTCTCGGCAGAAGAATCCTCGAGATAGTCGAGATCGATCACCGGCTGGCTGGCGAAGATACCGCAGGAGATCGCGGCGATATGGTCCTTCAGAACCTTCTCGACCTTGATCATGTTGCGGGTTTCCATCCACTTCAGGCAATCATGCAGCGCAATCCATGCGCCGGTAATGGAGGCGGTGCGGGTGCCGCCATCGGCCTGGATGACATCGCAGTCGATACTGATCTGGCGCTCGCCAAGTGCCTGCAAGTCAACGACCGCGCGCAACGAACGGCCGATAAGACGCTGGATTTCCTGGGTTCGACCGCCCTGTTTGCCGGAGGCAGCCTCGCGCTTCATACGCTCATGGGTGGAACGCGGCAGCATGCCATATTCGGCGGTGACCCAGCCCTTGCCGCTGTTGCGCAGCCACGGTGGCGTCTTTTCTTCAAGACTTGCGGTAACGAGCACATGCGTGTCGCCAAACTTCACGAGACAGGAGCCCTCGGCATGCTTCGAGAAATTGCGCTCGAAGGAAACCTTGCGCATCTGGTCGGTTTTTCTGCCTGAAGGCCGCATATGATCCACTCTCCATGTTGGTTCCTGCCTTCTAAGACGCGGGCCGTTCTTTTGCAAAGCCAATTTCCATTTTGCCGGAGCCGCGCGACGCATTATATTAGCCACGACAGGATACAGACGACAAAGAACGGACGAGATGGGTTTTTCTGCACCGCTTTCAAAAGATCAGGCATCCCTGCTGGATGAACGGTCGCGGGAAATTTTCCGGCGCATCGTCGAAGGCTATCTCGATACGGGCGAACCGCTCGGGTCGCGCAGTCTGTCGCGACTTCTGCCGATGTCGCTTTCGCCTGCTTCCGTTCGCAATGTCATGAGCGATCTTGAAGAGCTGGGCCTCATCTATTCGCCGCATATCAGCGCCGGGCGCTTGCCCACGCAGACGGGATTGCGCTTTTTCGTCGATGCCTTCATGCAAGTGGGCGATCTGCCCGCCGAGGAAAGGGCCAGTATCGATCGCCAGATCGGGCCCGTCGCTGGCCACGAGCAATCGCTGGACGGATTGCTGACAGAGGCGAGCCGTATGCTCTCGGGCATGTCGCGCGGTGCGGGGCTCGTGCTGACCGCGAAAAACGACGTTATTCTGAAACATGTGGAATTCATCCGCTTGGAGCCGACCAAGGCACTTGCCGTGCTGGTGGGCGACCATAATCAGGTGGAGAACCGCATCATCGAGTTGCCGGCGGGCATTTCCTCGTCGCAACTGACCGAGGCGGCGAATTTCATCAATGCCCACCTGTCGGGCCAGACGCTGCAGGAACTGCGCAGCCAGTTTCAGACGCAGCGGGCGGAACTTCAGTCGGAACTCGGCAC